>CAZKHC010000217.1:0-2798 GCA_964552135.1 uncultured Algimonas sp.
AAGCTTTTAGAGAAGGGCCGCGCGGCGCTCGCGGTGATGGATGGGCATTTAGATGGGCGCAATTTCTTTGTTGGCAGCGGTCCGAGCCTCGCGGATATTACGCTTTATGCTTACACCCATGTTGCGGGCGAGGGCGGGTTTGATTTGTCTGACTGCCCTAATGTTGAGGCGTGGTGCGCGCGTATGGCGGAACATCCTCGTCATATTTTGATTACGGATAAGCCAGTTTAATCTGAATTTTCCCTCATCAGATTTGAAGCTACTTCGGGCATTGTAAGACGACGGCAGGGCGCTATGGTCGGTCCATGGGGAACTTGGATTGCAAAACACTGATTATCGGTTCTGGCTTCGGCGGCATCTGTATGGGTGTGCAGCTGCGAGAACGCGGGGATGATGATTTTATCATTGTCGAAAAAGCCGATGAAGTCGGCGGCACTTGGCGCGAGAATACTTATCCCGGTGCGGAATGCGATATCGCCAGCGCGCTTTATTCCTACTCTTTTGCGCCCAATCCCGCGTGGGATTTCAAATGGGCAAAGCAGGCGCAAATCCATGCTTACCAGAAAGATGTTGCGCAGCGCTATGGTCTTTATGAGCATATCCAATTTGGGCGGACCGTTGTCTCTGCGGCTTTTGAGTCTGGGGTTTGGTCAACGACATTTTTAGACGGGTCGATTATCAAGAGCCAGTTTCTGGTGTCGGCGATTGGTCAACTTCACATTCCCAAGCGGCCCGACATCGCAGGGGCGGACACTTTTAAAGGCGCGCAATTTCATTCCGCGCAATGGGATCATTCATTTGATTATGCCGGTAAAAAAATCGGGGTTATTGGCAATGCCGCCAGCGCCATTCAACTTATCCCTGAGCTTGCAGACGCAACGGATAATCTGACGGTTTATCACCGCACGCCCAATTGGATTATTCCCAAAAAGGACCGTGCCTATTGGGGGGTGGAGAAATGGTTGGGGAAACACATCCCACTGCTTGGGAAGCTCTATCGATTTAACCTCTTCGCGCAGGGGGAGTTTTTTATCTGGCGAATTATCCAAGGGAAACGCATTGCTAAATGGTTGGGCGGGCAATGGGTGAAATCTGCTTTACGGAAGCACATCAAGGATCCAGACTTACGGGCAAAAATGACTCCAGATTACCCGATTGGCGCGCGGCGAATTTTACTGTCGGATAAGATCTATCCGGCTTTGGCGCGGGACACTGTCGAAAATGTGGTCGACGGAATTGATTACATCACGGCGGATGGAATTGTTTCAAAAGACGGCAAGACGCGTGAGCATGATTTAATTATTTACGCCACCGGATTTCACACCAACCCATTTTTGAAACAACTTCAGATTACCGGTAAGGGCGGCAGAAATTTGCGAGAGCATTGGGCCGATGGTGCCACGGCCTATATGGGCGTCATGACGGAGGGTTTTCCCAATCTGTTTATCCTCTATGGTCCGAATACGAATACGGGACATTCGTCCATTATCTTTAAGCTTGAAAATCAAGTCGGCTATGTATTGCAATTGATTGAAAAGGGCGGTTCAGAAATTTCTGTCAGAGGTGATGCGGAAGCTGAGTTTTCAAATGAAATGCAAATCCGATTGAAAGACCTGGCATGGTCCAAAGTCGAGGCCAGTTGGTATAAGGTCGGCGATAAAGTTCCGAATAATTGGCCCGGCAGCGCACTAGAATATAAACGCCGGAATAAAACTCCTATTTGGGAGCATTTTGAGATCAACTCATGACATCGATTCGCTATAAATGTTTTGAATCACTTTTGCGCCTGACACGCGTGAATCGCTTAATCGGTAGAGCCGTAGATGGTTCGCCCGGGCGCGGCGCAACACTTCCAGGAAAGTTAAAAAGTCGATCTGAGAAAATTGAAGTGAGTGGACAGACTGTCTGGATTATACATCCGAAGTCAGGTCCAGGCGCTAGGGCTTATCTTCATTTTCATGGCGGTGCTTATGTACTTGGATTAATGGCCCTGCATTTTGATCTTGCCGCTAAGCTATCTGATCGCTCGAACCAAAGCTTTTTATTACCAGATTATCCTCTGGCCCCAAACGCACAAGTTTTGGAGATCACCGCGTTTGCAAATGCCGTCTATGAACAAGCTACGGATCGCTGGGGAGCAGGAAATGTGAAGATTGGCGGCGGGAGTGCAGGTGGAAATCTAGCATTAGCATTGGCGCTTTACCGGCGAGAGATGCAGCTCTCCCTTCCTCCGCATTTGCTTCTGATGTCGCCATGGGTGGATTTGGAAATGACCCATCCGGCGAATGATGGCCCTAGCGACGAAGTGTGCTTTTCGGATGCAACGGACTTGCGTCGTGCTGCAAAGATTTACGCGGGAAATATTCCGGTCGCAGACCCGCGCATCAGTCCCACATTTGCAAATTTATCCGGTTTGCCGCCAATGTCGATTTTTACAGGTGATGTGGATTTATTACATACTGATATTTTGGCCTTTGCAGAGAAGGCAAAAGCAGCAGGATGTCTGTCTAAACTCTCAATTTTTGGTGAGTTAGGGCATATCTTTATGCTCTATCCGACACCTGACCGCGAAAGCGCGCTCGTTGAAATGAGCGAAATTTTACGCAGGTAATCACGAAAATGTTTGGCGACCATTCGGTCATGAGGTGGGCTTTTAGCTTGAAACGCTTCGACCAATGATGGCTATTAAAATCAACAAGATTTTACGGGGAAAATAACTTCATGACCTTAGCGGCCTATGACTGGATTGAATATCATGCGGTGACGACACCGGATAAGCGGGCGATGTTTGACCTCGC
>CAZKHC010000218.1:0-2778 GCA_964552135.1 uncultured Algimonas sp.
GTCAAGGAGTTTTTGAAGCAGAACATAAAACTCTTGCTTGTTGCTGGCCCCATATGGCGTAAAATACGTCTATGAAACTCGCTCATGTCATCGTTATCGCCGCTATGGCCATCATCGGGTTTATGACTTTCAAGGACATGACGAAACCCTATGAGCATTCGCTGAGTTTTGAAGTAAAGGGACAAAGGGCGATTGTGCGCGGCGGGACGGATAGCCGGTCGCATAATCTCGTCAAAGATTTCGTCCGAGAAAACCCAGAGGTGAAAATGCTGGTCCTGCAAGATATGCCCGGCACGCAGGATATGGATACGAACCGCCGCGTTGTCATGGATATACGCGCCGCCGGGCTGCGCACCCATGTGCCGGCAGATGGCTATATCGCGAGCGGGGCTGTGGATTGGTTCATCGCTGGCAGCCCCCGCACCATTAAATGCGGGGCGAGGATTGGCGTACATAGTTGGGGGACAAAAACCGGCGAACGGGGCGACCAGACCTTTTATGACGGCCAAGAGAGAACGCAGCGCTATTTTCTAAGCAAAATGGGCGTCGATCCTGATTTTTACGAATTCACCCGCGCGGCCGCCGGTCCAGATGATATTTATTGGCTAACGGTGCAGGACATGCTGCGTTATCGCTTGATTGATAAAGACCCACAGTGCGATCAAAAATAGGACCTAGGCGGGCGCTTGGCATCCAATCAGACTATCGCGAGTATAGCAGTCCATCACATTTGCACCCTAGTCATCCGCGCACGCGCGCCTTATATGCCATCCCATGACCAAGCCGACTTTAAAACCCGTGCCTTCTACCCCCCGTCCTTCAAAGGAACAGGCGATGGAGGCTGTACGCACATTGATTGCCTGGGCTGGGGATAATCCTGACCGCGAAGGCCTGATTGATACGCCCAAGCGCGTCGTCAATGCCTATAGCGAATGGTTTCGCGGATATGACCAAGATCCCGCAGAGGTGCTCTCCCGCGTGTTTGAGGATGTCTCGGGCTATGATGATATGGTCATTTTACGCGACATCGACATCGAGTCCCATTGCGAACATCACATCGCACCCTTCCTCGGCAAAGCGTGGGTTGCTTATCTGCCGACGGATAAGGTTGTCGGAATTTCAAAACTCGTCAAAGTCGTCGAGATTTTTGCCAAACGCCTGCAAACGCAAGAAACCATGACAGCGCAAATCGCGGACGCCATTGAGACCGCGCTCAAGCCGCGCGGCTGCGCTGTGATGATTGACGCAAAACACCAATGTATGAGTACACGCGGCGTGCATCATCCTGATGTCTCGACCATCACGACACAGTTCACAGGCGAGTTTAAAACCAACCCTGCCCTGCAAGACCGTTTCCTGCGGGTGATCGGGAAGTAAGCTCTCCCCAGACTGGATCGCCAGAATTTATGGTTAACCCCGCGTTAAAAATCATGGTTACCGCGAGGTTAAGATTTATGCTTAATGATCCGTTAAATTTTATGGTTAGCAAAAGCTTAATGCCCTGTCCCAAATGACTTGCGCTCAATAAAAAACCCGCTTCAGTGAGCGGGTTTTGAAATCTTTATTCGCAAAACGCAGTTTAAGCAGCTTTAGAATCTTCCAGCTTAACGAGCTGCTTTTTGATCTTTTTGGCTTTATCCGTCAGCTTGTGGTTTTTCGTTCCCAAAAGGAAAGCGTCCAAGCCGCCTTTGAAATCCACAGTGCGGAGTGTTTTCGCCGCAATGCGCATGCGGAACTTTTGTCCCAATGCATCAGAGGCGAGCGTCACATTACACAGATTTACTTCAAAACGACGCCGCGTTTTGTTCATAGCGTGAGACACGTTATTTCCGGACATAGGGCCGGTATTTAGAAGATCGCAACGACGAGCCATGATAACACCTGTCAGATATGAAAAGAGACCCGTTATATACGGGTATAAACTTGAAGGCGCGACCTATGGGATGAATGCGCGCTCGTCAACCCGTTTCTGCGCCTCTCCCTCACCCAATTGTAATGATTGAGGGTCGTTTCATTCATACTCCTGCAAGGCGAAATTTGCCATAAGCGCCCTATGAAATACCCGATTAAAACCCTTGGATTCGTGGCGCTACTGGGCATGGGGTCTCTTGCTGCTGCCCAAACCGGCCCAAACCTCATGGGGTTAGGGACGAATGTCCCGGTCTTAAATGATCAAAATTTGGGGACAACATCCTATAGATTGCCCGCAGCCAACGGCAATACGACACAGATTCGCGTGAAGCTAAAAGGCTATGTCTTCGGCTTTCGCGTCATTCGGTCCGATGTCATCACGCAGTTTGATGGCAGAGAATATGCCGCCTATGCGGATGCAAAAACGTCAGGCCTTGCGGCGCTGCTCAAGAAAATGGAAATTTGGGCCGTCACAAAGGGACGCTATGACCGCCGCGGTCTGCGCCCTGATTGGCACGTCCAGCAAAATACCGATAAGAAAAATCGCCGCGTCGAAATGAACTATGACCACGGCAAACGCGCGGTCGATGTTGCTATCGTCCCTCGCCTCGGCTCTCAAGGCGTGCCGCCCGCGACCCCGCGCGAGCGATATAGTGCCAATGATACGATGTCTGGCATTATGCATCTGATGATGATGGGCACCAAAGTCGACGGTAAGTTGTGCGCGGGCCGGGTTCCATTCTTTGATAGCAAACAACATTATAATCTCCGCATGGAGCGCGTTGGAACCAAACGCGTGAAATTTGACGGCAAAAAACGCGAGACCATCCACTGCCGTGCCTATTACGAACCCATCGCGGGCTATGA
>CAZKHC010000219.1:0-2734 GCA_964552135.1 uncultured Algimonas sp.
GTGTGCTGGTGGCGGTCCATGGCTCTCATCCAGCAGCAAATCTCCGTGTCTCACGATGAAATGTATTGCGCCGAGGGATTACGTCCATCCGTTGCGTCCCTTCAAATATATAATTGGAAAACTAGGTGATTGTAAGTTTTCATATGTGAATGGCGGCATTCAATAGTGGAAGTCCGTTCCGAAATTGCTAGTATAGAAGGACGTCTACTCTGCAATATAACATCTACATTCCATTTCGCAACTCAACGTTGCTCAACTTCTACTCTCCATTTCGCCCAGCGTCCCCGGCCAGAGACCTTATTCCCTCCCACTCCCCTCTCCCGTAGTAACACAATTCCCCTCCTTCTCCATGACTAGGCCGGCGAGGAACGCGCGGACTCCGAGGCGCACGCGCGACGATGATGGCCGAACACTTGCGCAAAGCGCACGTGCCCGCATGGGCGAATCCCCTCCTCCTCGTTCTCCGATACCTGAGACTCCACTTTCCCCCGAACTGTCCGCTGACCCCGTACCTACCAGGAAGAGCGGCCAGCAAGCCGGGAAGAGTCCGATAACCCCACGAAGGGTTTCTCCTCCCCACCTTCCGGACGGCGACGACCGGGACATCGTGGAGTCTCCAATCCGGAAGCGGTTCGTTTCATCCCACCAGGACGTTAGTGGACGGAAGCTCCAGAGGCGTCGGGTCAATGCATCTCCCGATCCTTCGCCGCACCACGATTGCTCTCCGGTACCACCCCAGCGTCAAGGACGGCGCCGTACCACGCCTACAAATCCCGGGGCTGACCGGGGACACACCGGCACACCGGTGCCGGGGAACCGGAGGAGCGGCACTTCTCCGCAGCTACCGGCCCCTCCGGCGGCTCGGCGGTCTCCGAGGCAGGCAGCAAGGCCTTCTCCGCCGAATGTGGTGCGCAGGCTATCCCCACAGCTCCCCAATGCGACCCCGACGCACCATCAGTCACTTGCGGATTCGATGAATACGCTGCGAGGTATGCGTGGGGATGGGGAAACCCGGGGGCGTGAGTCTGTGAGGAGAAACGCCTCTGGTTTTACAGATGCTGGAGCGCCAGAGGGGGCTCCAATCCCGCCGCCATCGCGGAGCTCATCGCAGGAGACCAACAGGGAACTGCAGCGCCTCGTGAACTCTCTCAAGAGGAAGGTTCAGAACTGCGAAGGTGCTCTACAGATGGCAGAGGTGAATGCGAAGGCCATGGCGGTGGCATTCGAGAAACTGAAGGACGAGGTTCGTGTTCTGAAGATGGAGAACGAAAGCTTGAAGGTGAGCAATGGGCAGGATAGGGCGGCTGGGAGTTCGGCTGCAGCGTCGGGCGCCGCACGCAGGGATGCCCCTGTGACGCCGTTTACCCGACGACCTGGAGGGCGTCGCAAGTACGAGATGCAAGTGGAAGTGCGGTTCGTGGGCCCTGCGAAGATGTTGATGGCTCGTCTGGGTGCTGTTTGCACAAGGGAGACGCAGGAGATGAAGATGGGTGGGAGTAAGCTGCACCGCAATTGGCTGTTCCGCGAGGAGGAGGCTGTGAAGGGGGGTGGGCTGAGGGAACGGGGAGGTGTTTGGCAGGCGCCGTTGTGCCCTGTGGATGTGGCCACCCGGACGGAGTACTACACGCCCTCCTATGTGAACGAGACGGATGTTCTGAGGGAAGCGACGATGATTGAGTTGTCCGATAGTCGTTGGGCGGGTGTGTACGGGGAATCGGACAAGGGGAAGTGTTTGAGTGCTATCCTGGATGACCGGGCCCTTCGCGAGAAGGTGAAGCAGGCGCTTTCCGATGCGATGAGCAGTCGCAAGCGGAATGCGAAGGACAAGCTCCTCGAGGCTCTCGGATATAGACACCTCATATCCCGGATGACTCATCGTAAGACTACTGACGAGGCAGTTGAGAAGGAGAGGCAGAAGGAGGAGGCCATTGAGAAGCTGGTAACGAAGAATGCCGATGGGGAGCAAGATCTTTCGCGGTGGAGGGAGGCGGATGTCGTGGATATTGCGTATACGGACTATTTGATACCGGAGGACGTTCGGGGTCCGGTGGAGGGGGACATGTTCTTCAAGAACAAGGTGGCGTTGATGGTTCTGAAGGAGTTTCAGGGGTTCGACGCGTGTGAGAATGAGGCGGAGGGGACGGTGATGACGCTGGCGCGGTTGGATGCGTGGGTGGGGACGGTGGTGACCTGTTTGATGGAACCGGAAGGTCGTGGAGGGAGGCGTCAGCGGAGGTTCCAAGAATTGTTCACGCGTTTCCTACCGCTTGCGACTCATCAGATACTGACCAAAGTGCGGGAGGCTGTGGCGCTGGAGGCTCCGAATGATATGGATCTTGGGGAGATTGAATATGCTGACGATGGATCGGTACTGAACAATGACGATAAGCGCAAAGCTACTATAGAGGTGAGGATGAAATCTGGGAAGGTATACCTGGCGGTAATGTGTGATTGGTTTACTCGAAATGTCACCAAACAGCTGGGGTATGTGGAGGACTGCTACATTGCGGAGGCAAGTGAGACCTCAGTCGTGTTCGAGCCGTTTGCGCACCCGAGTGCAGGGCAAGCGACTGGGGAGGGGCAGGCGACAGGTATTGAGGCGAGGGGAGGTATGCAAAACAGCGACGCTACCACACTTGCGCCGCAGCAGAGTGCTATAATATGAGTCGATTGTAGTATGGCGACGCTCTAGAATAAGTGTTTAGAAGTAATGATGTGTTGTATACTCGTAAAA
>CAZKHC010000220.1:0-2732 GCA_964552135.1 uncultured Algimonas sp.
CTTCAAACAACTCCGGATGGCCCGCTTCGGCGGCGGCTTCTTTCGGCAGGTAGCAGGTAACATGGGTGCCTTGCCCCTCGTCGCTTTCCAGCTCTACCCAGCCTCCATGGCGTTCGACGAAACGCTGAACTAATGCAAGGCCAAGGCCCGCCCCGCCGCGCGAGCTTTCAAAACTTTCAAAAACTTGGCTCTGCTTATCCGTGGGAATTCCGACACCGTCATCTTTGACCCAGATTTGAACGCCTCCGCCCGGTGCGCGTTGACCCCCAAGCTGTATCAGCCCTCCCGGTTTCGTAAAGCGCAGCGCATTTGAGACTAAATTGAACACCACCTGTTTAATTCGCGTTTCATCCGCGCGAATAACGCCAATATCGGGCGCGCAATCCAGCTCCATCGAAATGCGAGTATCATCCGCCTTGGTCGCGACATAATCCATCGCATGAGTCAAAACTTCGTAGATATCGACGTCACCCAAATCCAAATCAAGTACATTGGCTTCAATCGCGGCAATGTCGAGAATATCGTCGATAATTTTCGCAAGATCTTCTGAGGCGCTTTGAATGGCAAAGACATATTCGCTCTGCTTATCATTCATCTCGCCTGCCCCGCCATTTTGTAAAAAGTCTGCATAGCCCGAAATCGTCGTGAGCGGCGTTCGGAGTTGGTAGCTCACATGGCCGACAAATTCAGACTTCATGCGATCAGCTTCTTCCATCGCCTCGGCGCGCTCTATCAACGCAGCCTCCGTCTTACGCGCAGATGTCACATCATCCCACGCCACAAGGGTCGCTCCATCTGGCAAAGGCTTAGAGAGCCACGTCAGCATTTTTCCATCGGAGCGCCGAATTTCGCCCTCGACCTGCCGCCGGACTTCCGGGTTTGAATCCGTCGCGCGCGCTTTCAAATCCTCCCAAAAGCCGCGCTCATGATAGAGCGGCATGCAAAGTTCGATGAGAGAAGAAAACCGCGGCGTGTCTTTCAAATCTTCTTCCGTCAGGCTCCACATTCGGGCGAAGGCATTATTATGAATTTTTATCCGGCCATCCGTACCGAAAACGGCAATGCCTTCGGAGAGTTTATCTAAGGTCGCGCGCTGAACATTTATGAGCGTCCCCAATCGGCCTTCGAGATCAATTCGGTCTGTCATATCTGAAAACATGAGGGCAATGCCGCCTTGTGGCTCCCGCATACGCACCAAACGCAGCGTCCGACCGTCTTGCAAATGCCAAAGTGCGGCAGGCATCTCATCCGGCCATTCTGTGTAAAGGCTCAGCTCTTCCGATTTCCAAGCGCCGTGATCTGACTGAGCGGGAACTTGGCCGCGCTCTCTCATGTGATCCAGCCATTCGCCATGACTTGGCCGATCGCGCGACCAGCTATCATCGAGGCCAAACATATGGCGGAAGGCTTCATTTTCAAATTTAGCCGTCTTATCACTGCCAAAGATGACCACCGCTTCGTCCATCGAATTTAAAAGCTGCTCATGTGCAGCCGTGTGTTGATCAAGTTGCAGACGAAGCTCTTCAGCTTCATTTGCGTCAGAGGCGATACCCGCTAATCCTCCATTAACCGGAAACAACGAGATACGAGTCGCGCGCCTTTCCCCGCCCAAAATAATGAAGCGCGTCGCGTCCTTTAGGGCTTGCTCGGATAGGACCGCTTTCGCATCTTCGCTGGCTTGTTGATCGAGATGAATTTGATTATTCGTGACATCGCGAACATCTGTTGCGCCGACGGCGTCGACATAGGCTGTATTGACCCAATTTATCCGGCCCGCACTATTCATACGCCATAATGGGAATGGCGCGCGGCTCATCATCTCAATAAAAGCAATCGGATCTGTCTCAGATGTGATGCGCGAGTTTTCGAATCTGGAAATCGCCGCGCGTTCGTCTTCCCCGCGAATAGAGGCGTCTTCCAGCCAGAGCACGACTTGCCGTCCGGCAACACGCCCATCGGCTTCGATGATGTTACCTTCGGGCAGAACAACAGAAATCGAGAAAGGCTCACCTTTTGTCCGCAAGTTTTGAACATAGGTTCGAAGCGGAATAGAATCCGCGCGTTCGGAAATCGTATTCAAATCTGCAATACCGTCCAGGATACGCATCGCCATTTGCCGAGAAGGTCCAGGGTCCGCAAAGCGCATAATCGACGCCAGTGCGGCTGGACTCCCTAACACTTTTGGATCGCCCCATCCCGCATCGGATGTCACGGTGTTTTCTTCCCATACGAGGATAAGACCGGGGTAAGCTCCCATAATCGCATCATAGGACGCAACGCGCTGATCCAAATCGGTCGCCTTGCTTTTCCAGCGAGCAGCCGTCGCGCCGTCGCGCATGGATAAACGCAGGGCAAAAGTGATAGCTATAAAGGCAACGATAATTGCGCCCAGCCCAACCCATGTCAGAATGTCAGCACCAGCAAACATTAATCCCCTTCCCCTTAAGACAACGAAACGCGCCCTTGCGTACGCGTCGTTGATTAGCGGTCTATCGCTTCATTCGCGCGCAGGAAAGGTGAGATTGTAGTCAATCAGGTGATAGTTGGCCTAGGCGCCTAAACTTTAGGGTCAATTCGTCAAAAAGCAGGCAGGGTCTTTATGGATTGCCGTCAATTATAGGAAATCCCGCTCGTCCGTTTTCAAATGTTCAACAATATTCCTGCCATTTTCTGAATCATCGAGATTGAGTACTAAAACGGCGCCGTCTTTTACGACGATGCCAATATTTTCG
>CAZKHC010000221.1:0-2728 GCA_964552135.1 uncultured Algimonas sp.
CCATCTGAGTCCATAACAGTCGCTTTCATTGGCCCAGAATATTTATCACCGAAATAGAAAATATGCCCGACTTCGATACCGCGCGCGGAAAGCTGTTTATCCGCTGGAATTTTCGCAAACTCCTCCGCATCATGCATTTCTTCTGTCGCAGCATAAAGCGACGTCCGCTCATCAAATATATGGCTGAGATCACCGTCAAAATCGACATCGCCCGGAGGCGCCATTTCAACCAAGTCCTTATGGCAAAAGACTTCGCTTTCGCCGCTTTCGGCCAGAATGACGAACTCATGCGAGAGATCGCCGCCAATCGGGCCTGTGTCTGCCTTCATTGGAACCGCCTTAATTCCAAGACGCGCAAATGTGTTCAGATAGGCCGTAAACATCTTATTATATGATTTCACCGCGTCGGCTTCAGTGAGATCGAAACTGTAAGTGTCTTTCATCAAAAACTCACGGCCGCGCATCACGCCAAAGCGCGGGCGGCGCTCATCGCGAAATTTCCACTGAATGTGATAGAGCATTTTCGGTAGGTCTTTATAGGACCGCACGAAGGACCGAAAAACATCCGTAATCATGTCTTCATTGGTCGGGCCGTAAAGCATCTCCCTGTCATGACGGTCGGTAATACGCAACATCTCCGGACCATAGGCGTCATAACGCCCCGTTTCTTTCCACAAATCCGCGCTTTGGATCGTCGGCATGAGCATTTCAATCGCGCCGGCTTTGTTTTGTTCCTCGCGAACAATTTGTTCTATTTTTTTGAGAACTTTATGACCCAGGGGCAGCCAAGAATAAATGCCAGCACTATTTTGCTTAATCATCCCAGCGCGGAGCATATAGCGGTGAGAGGCGACCGTCGCGTCAGACGGTGTCTCTTTTAAGAGCGGTAAAAAATAGCGGGACAGGCGCATGGAGCGGGCTCATATCTAAAGGTCTTTGCGCGGGCATAGACGAGGCCTATGGGGGCAGCAAGTCATTGCTTGGCAGTCAAAGCTTAACGAGGCGTTTACCATAATATTACGGTTCGAACAGGATTGGAAAACGCCCTATCGATTAAAGAAGCGCCCGAGCGTCTCCCAACTCACGACGCCCGATAAAATAACCCCGCAAGCAATCACCCAAAGGCCGGAGGCGATTATTGTCGTTTGGACGAATTTGCGCTTAATATCGAGCTTATGCGGCGCGCCAGGTTCAGAGCCTTCGACAATCTCCCCCTCTTCGGCCTGCCCGCGAATTCCGATGGGAAGAATGATGAATAAGGTCAGCCACCATAGGATAAGCCAAATAACAAAAGCGGAAAACCAATTCACCCTAATGGCCCTTATGCGTTTCCATTAATTCAATCAAAACACCGCCAGAGTCGCTCGGGTGCAGAAACACTACGGGCGTACCATGTGCACCAATACGCGGCTCACCTAACACACGCATACCTCGTTTTTCCATAATGTCTTTTGCCGCGTGAATATCCTCGACTTCGAAACACATATGGTGCTGTCCGCCTTTTGGATTACGTTCTAGAAATTTCAAAATGGGAGATGTGTCACCATAAGGTTCAATCAGTTCAACTTGCCCAGTTGGCAAATTCACAAAGGCATATTTCACGCCTTGAGGGGCGAGGATTTCGGGCTCCGTAATATCCGATACGCCCATGACATCACGGTAAAAACTAATCGCTGAGTCAATATCAGGCACGGCCACGCCTACATGATTCATGAGGCCGAGTTGAAAATTATCATCCTTAGCTTTTGTCATCTTACTTCACCTTATGTGCAACAACTTCGACGAGGGTACGTTTACCCGTTCTATCTCGAATAAGGCGCTTCACTTTCGCCGCCACCTTCAATTCAATTGCGTCTTCGTCTTTCTTATCCGATGGTTTGAGCGCATAAAAGGCATCTTCCGCAACATCCGCCACATCATCTAAAAGACCGTCAAGGAGTTCGCCGTTTTTGCCTTCTGGGAAACCGCTCGCGCGCGGTTCAGGGCCAGCAATAATCTTGCCTTTAGCGTTAACGACAAGACTGACCGAGACATGGCCTGCATAGCCCATTTTGCGGCGCAGGCGCAGCCCTTCATCCGAGGCAGATACAATGTCTTTTCCGTCCTGATGGAGACGTCCGGAGGCGACAATGTCCACGACCTTGGGACCTTCGGGCGCAAGTAAAATCATCTCCCCATTTCGCGGTGGATAGGCGCGTTTGATGCCTAGGTTTTTGGCGAGCTTCACATGTTCCAATAAATGACGCCGTTCGCCGTGAACTGGAATCGCAATTTCTGGCTCGACCCAGTCATACATTTGCGAGAGCTCGTCCCGGCAAGGATGTCCTGATACATGAATGTCGCGCATTTTTTCCGTGATAATTTCCACGCCGTCATCTGCGAGGGCATTTTGCAAGGCGAAAATCCCCTTCTCATTTCCTGGGATAATTTTAGAACTGAAGATGACGACATCACCCTTTGAAAATTTCACGCTCCGATGTTCGCCATTGGCGATACGGGATAGAGCTGCTCGCGGTTCGCCCTGACTGCCCGTACAGAGATAAAGCACATGGGCCGCAGGCATAGCTTGGGCTTCGTCTTCAGATAATAACAACCCTGTTTTCTCTAGCAGTCCAATAGACTTCGCTGCCGCTGTCATACGTTTCATCGACCGTCCCATCAGGCAGACAGAACGGTTATTCTCGCGCGCTGCCATCATGACAGATTCGAGCCTCGCGACATTGGACGC
>CAZKHC010000222.1:0-2690 GCA_964552135.1 uncultured Algimonas sp.
TGAGGCGAATTTAAGCCGCTCATAAGAGTGGAAATAGTGCAAAAGCAAAATCTTCATCTGCGTCAATAATCGCACGCACAAACCGGTGATGGCCGAGTGTTTTTGGGTGAACTCATATTATTAAAGTATTGCATCGACCGATTGAAACCGCAGGAAAGAGCGGACATTAATGAAATAGATGTCAGTTTAAATGACGACTTCCCACGCGCCAAAGTGGTGAGGGTTTAACAGTTTAAGTTTGAGCCAAGTTAGAAAAGGGTATTTTATAGGCTTAAATGAGACGTGGTCATTAATATTTTGCGCGTAATGCGAGTGATTATAAATCAAAATCACTGAACGGGGATTGGCCTTAACATTTGCGGCGAGGTTTTTGATAAATTCATCCATAATAGGACCATCAAATGGATTATACATAAAAATAACCATGTCCCCATCAGGGAAATGCATGTGCCTAGCATCTTGTTCGAAAATCTTCCAATTCACGGTTTTACATTTAATCGCAGCATGACAGTTTTCACGCCCAATCTGGGCTAGGGTTTGTGAAAACTCAATACCTTGAAGTTGGCGAAACCCTGCTTTGGCGGCCTGGACGATAATTCGGGATTTTCCTGAACCTATATCAATGAAGGTTGCATTTTGAAGATTCTTCATAGCGACAGGTTTATGCAAAGCATTAAATAAGCATGTCGGTGTGCCGGAATATAATTCATCAATTTCATATCCAGAGAAATTCAAATCATCTTTAAGGTCTGAAATGTTGATGGGTTCGCAGGTTTCAATATTATTTGTGCGATCAAAGCCCCAATCTCGCAATTTGTGAATGCGGCCAATGAACCGATAATATAAATTTATAGGCAAGAAGTCTGTTTTCATGATGAAATCTACACATTCGAAATTTTGAATCATCTTGATTGTGTATCGAACATTACTCACGGCATTTCTCCTTAACGTTCTATCACAATAATGTGTAAAGGTATTAAGGAGAATAATTGAACCTTTTCTCAGATATGCATTTAATAGATTCTACACCTTATTAACTATCCTGAATTAAGGTTTAACCTCGATGTGAAGCTGGACATGTACTAGATATGATAACAAAATCTGCTCTTGCTTATATTCCTGTCAATCTTGCTAATGTCATCGTCAGCTTTGGGACAATTATTATACTAACGCGATTATTCTCGGCTGAAGAATTTGGCATTTATTCATTAACTATGGTCACTTTGTTATTTATCCATATGGGCTTATTTGCTTGGTTGGATGCAGCAATGGCACGCTTTCATGCTCGCTATGAACACGGTGACAAAGCCAGCTCATTTATAAAAACTATCTTTTCTGCAGGCTTTTTTTTAGGGGTCATCGGAACGGCGATAATCTTGCTCATATTATATAACCTGCCAATTGCTGAGCCCTTAAAGCTGGCTTTAGCCTTTGCCTTAAGTTCGCTTTGCTTGCGCATATTTTCCAACTTGTCCATGGAAGCACATATGGCCGCTGAGCGTATTAGCCGATATAGTATCATATATACGCTTCAGGCACTTTTAGCATTCGTGATTGGGATAACTCTTATCCTCTTTACGCCGTTACGCGTTGAAGCTCCCTTCATCGGTATTTGGATCGCATATATTATCAGCTGCGGAGTAGATCTGCCGTTTATGCGAAGACAGATGTCTGGCGGTAGTATTAATTTCTCTTTTCTGAAAACAGGATTTGTTTACGGCATGCCGATCAGCATTTCTCTTTTGCTGGCTTATACATTAAATTCTGCGGACCTTTATTTAATTTCAGCCTTTATTGGCCCTGAAGCCACAGGCCAATATAATGCTGGTTACAACCTGGCTAATCGCCCTATTGATATTATATTCATTTGGATTGGTATGGCTTTGACCCCCATTATTATTCGAACTACAGAAAATCACGGTATAGATAAATCGACAGACGTTTTAAAGAGCTGTGGGGCCGCCATGCTGTGGATTGCTATGCCGGCAGCTACCGGTATTGCCTTAGTTGCTGAGCCTGCTGGGTTTCTTCTGGGGGAAAGTGTTCGCGCCGAGGCTGTGACTGTGATACCCCTGATAGCTTTTGCGGCTGTGATGAACGGGATGATTACCTATTATGCTCACCGTGCATTTATGTTGTCTGAAAAAACGAAAATGTTTGTGTGGGCGATGATCCCGCCAGTTATTTTAAATATAGGGCTCAATGTTATTTTTATTCCCCAATATCAACTTATGGGCGCGGTTTACGCCACCTGTGCAGCCTATTTTTTTGGACTCATAATCGCCTTCTATGTCGGCCGTAAATATTATCCTATTCCCATGCCCGTTAAGCCTTTCCTACAGATCGCACTGTGTTGCGGGGTCATGGCAGCTATTGTGCAGGCGGTTCCGATATCTGATGCTCTTCCGGATTTTTTCGAACTGATCTTTAAGGGGCTGATAGGTTTTGTTAGTTACAGCTTGATTAGCCTGATAATTAATTCAGCCAATTGCCGAGAGCTAATGAAGGAAAAATTAAGACCTGAATCTACATAGAACCAAGATAATAAATCTTGTATATTGTGATTTAACAAACGATACCAACTGAGTGGTTAGCTCAACAGTGCAAGCAGCGGAATTATTCTAAAATTCAATACATTGGTCAGCGTTAGGGATAAATCCACTTAAGTCTTGAGCGTCTTTCTTTGGGCG
>CAZKHC010000223.1:0-2646 GCA_964552135.1 uncultured Algimonas sp.
CGGAGCGCTGGACGTGTTGTGTAAGAAGGAAGAACTGCGAAGAACGAGGCGGTGTTTGTCGGGCGAGGTGAAGGATATCATCCAGCAGGATGTCCGTATTTGTGCGAAAAGGGCAGAGGGCAGCAGCAACAACTGGGATACTACATTTGCAACCCTACCGAGGAGCAGAGCCAGGGATATGGTAGCGGAACTTATGATCACTGCAAACTACGTCTTCAGCCTGGTTATGTCCGGAGCTGGATTGACCATCCCCTTTCGATACCAGGAGATGTTCGACTATGTAGATGCAGACACCTTGGTGGAGCTGTCACCGTACTACCGCTACCATGCTTTCAGTAACGCCAAGTCTGCGAAGCTATCTCTCTACCCCCGCGAACACTGCGGTATAGGCTTGGAGCAATACTGCACAATGACGAGTCCGGCTCGAAAGAGTGTGGATCTGTTCTGCCAGTTTCAGATGAAGGCTGGACTCCAGCAAGGCCATCCATATGCATATGCATATGTTAAAAATGTAATGGATACATACATGGATAGAAATCGGGCAGTTACAGCTTTTGTTCGGGAGCAGCGACAAATCCTGACGGTAGCACATGTGGGGCGGTCGCCGAACATAACAATGCAGTGTTTGTTTTTGAAGATGAATCCCTGGCGGAGGTATGTACAGATAGATGAAGGAGACAGTTGCATGGAAGCTGTGGCATTGGCAATAGAGTATGATTTGAAGCTGACGGTCTTTATTCGAGTGGACAGGAATTCAGAGCAGCTCATTTTTCCATGCACGTTTGAGGTAACAGTGGAAGGGGTGCATGAGGGAAGCGGTACGCTCAAGACGACACCCGTGAAGCTCAACGGTCCGCCACGGCTCTACATTACGGCAGATTGAATATTTAAATCAATCGTTATAGCGAAGTAGGTAAACAACATTGCAGCAACGTTTCTTTTTACTACCAGACTAGCCCGTTCTACTCTCTTGCATAATTCTCTACAGCTGAAGATGTGACCTACACCTAATTGTCATCAGTTATGGGGATTAGATATTCTTTGGGAACAGTGCCCCCGCTCGCTACGTCGTTGGCCTCGGAGCATCGTGAAGCGGGATTAGCAGGGTCAGTCGGTGACTCTGTTTGTCCGGAAACATCCGACCGAAATGCGTAGGGCGCCTCCTGCAAGCGCCGGAGCCATGCGCGCTTACGTTGCAGCGCAATCGCGCGGTTACGCGCAATCCTCACACGAACTTCCTCTGGTAGATCCTCGAAAGGATCAACGGGGGTCGCCGGACCAGCCCGAATGGCATTACTGCCTGGGGGGTGGGCCGGTGCTGTCAGAGGGGGACAATAGGGCAGCTTCTTATTTGCAGAGGTGGCGGAGGGCTTCTCGGGCTCGAGGAAGTAGTCTGCAATTCTCTTGTGCCCAGGGCGAGGACGTTGCATGTTGAAACGGACGATCCGTTTGACGACGGGAAGGGTGGGAGGTAGGGAGCGATGGGAGTCGGGATCCATATTCGGCAACGGTCAAAGATAACGGGTGGGGTAGTCGATTAGGGGATTGTTGAGGATCGGCATGTCCAATAGTGCTTCACAGACTACGTGGTCAGAGGCATTGCGTAGGACAAAACTCGTGAGGTGTTAGATGTCGCGAGAGGGGATCAGGAGCGGGGCCATGGGTCTAATTTGTTGGAGGTGGATTTCTAGTGCGCCTTGGGGTTGAACATTGCATGATGGCGAGGTGAATTCTGTGGCCCAGTAATAACTATAAACTATACAGTACGCAAATGTGTTGTTCTGTACTCGTGCAGGGAATAAAGGAAGCGATATCTGGAGATTTCTGTACATTATGTTGGTTACGGGTTGTCCACCAGGTGTCAGGGCTGACAATGGCCCGAGACGTGGCCAACAAGCGCATGCGATTCGGCGCCGTGCAGTGTGCCCAGTATAGTACGACACTGCGTTTTCAGACATACTAGCCAAGGGCAAACAACGCTATTGCACGCGATTCCGTGCAGTAGAGGGCATTGTGCTGTACATACTACAGTATGATCGCAGACAATTCTGTACAGTACATTACGGGCTGTACTGCAACGTGTACTGTACGTATGAATGCCACTCCACAGAGCACAATACCTGTACGATACACTTACAAGACGATTGCCTGCGATTCTCTGGAGTACAGTACGACACTGCCCGATCGCATGCAGCTGGGTGTTTTTCTCTACAGTACGATCGCACGCGATTCGGGGTGGTACAGTACACGGCAATCGCATGCAATCCTGAAGGGTATAGTATGCGGTATAGGTGTGGGGCACGGCTCGGTCGCATGGGATCAGGGGATTACGGCACATTCTGTTAGGGCCAGTAAAAAGACATGGAGGTTACGGGAGTGTCACGTACTTTGAGAAATGGATTTTCTAATCAGAAGGTTTGAAAGCGGGGGCCTGCTCGAACATTGTACTGTACATCCCGTAATCGCATGCGAGCCTGCAGGGTACAGTACGATACTGCCCGATCGCATGCAGTTCGGGGTTTGGGTGTACCCTACAGTCGCATGCGATTCGGGGTGTACGGTACAGTACGATACTGCCCGATCGCATACATTTGGGGGTTTGGGTGTACCGTACAGTCGCACGCGATTCGGTGCACCGTACAATCG
>CAZKHC010000224.1:0-2636 GCA_964552135.1 uncultured Algimonas sp.
GTGGCTCCTAAGATAAGATTACGCTAGAAAGAACGCATGTTCTTTCGGCAATCTATAACGGGCCGGGCAGGATTATACCTCTTGTCCGGCCTCGGTTTTTTAATGCTCCTGTTGTCAGGCGTTATTACCTATGTCTCGCAGGCGTTTGAATATGCCCGCTGGGATATCATCCCCCAGCTTTGGATCTATATTGCGCTCGCCGCATTAATGGGACTTGTTTTACTGGGATTCTGGGCGCTGGTGGGACGACTAAAACCAAGCGCCGCCATGCTCACTGTCATATTTACAGCGGGCGTCATTGCGCGCCTGATGATGTTCGCCTCCAATCCCGTTATGGAGGATGATTGGCATCGCTACCTTTGGGACGGTGCAAGCGTTGTAAATGGCGTTGACCCCTATCAATACGCACCCGCCGAAGCAGCCCTATCTAACGCTCTTGGGGAAATCGTACCGCTATCAGACAATCCGGATTTACGAAAATTACAAGAGCTGTCAGAGGAAGAACAACTCATCTACAGCCGGATTAACTATCCATATTTAAAAACAATATACCCTCCGGTCGCAGAAGGCGCTTTCGGATTAGCCCATAGCGTCGCGCCGTTTAGTTTGAACGGATGGCGAGGTGTTTTATTGGCAGTTGACCTCATTAGCTTTTGCCTCATCATTTGGGTGCTCGGCTTATTTGGCCGATCCTATCTATGGGTTGGGCTTTATTGGTGGAACCCCGTGGTCTTGTTGGAGGTTTTTAATTCTGGGCATATGGATGGGTTAATCGTCCCGTTTCTGGTCGCCGCCCTGGGTCTAGTAAAGCAAGATCGGCATGGCTTTGCGGTCACGGCACTCGCGGGCGCTGCGGCTGTCAAATTATGGCCCATTTTGCTCGCGCCTTTATTGGTCCGCAAATATATGTTCGATTTAAGACGCCTTATCCCTTTGGCTATGTTGTTCTGCGTCGTCGCATTCGCCCTGCTTTGGCCGCAGTTAAGGTATGTTTTTAATGATCCAGACCAAGGGTTGGTGGCCTATTCCGAAGGATGGCGCCGACATGCCTTTTTATATTCCATTTTCGTCGAAGGTCCCTTTTCGGGTTTTTCAGATCCCGTAAAAATGTCGCGGCTTTTTGTCCTGGCGGCTGTTTCAGTCGGAGCGTTGTGGCTGGCATGGCGCAATGCGGGGGACGCATCTAATGCTAAGGGTGAAAGTCAAATGGCTGCAGGCATGCTTGCCGTAACCGCGCTTTTGGTATTTCTGTCGCCTACGGGATACCCTTGGTATCAAGTCTGGCTCGCAGGATTAATCCCATTCGCGCCGAGGTTGGGCTTTCTAGTTCTAACAATGACAGCCCCGATATACTACACCCGCTTTATTCTAGGAGACGAGAATTTAATATATCAATGGGGCTGGGTCGCTTTCGCCTTTGGGTTACCTCTGATATTGTTGCTAGTCCCAGAAAAATATTGGCAAAAATTCGAGCCCGCGCGGCACAACACATAATCTAAGCAGATTAGTTTTGGCCGTAATTCAACCAATTTGAATACCATGCGCAGTTAGACTTAAATGAACCGCATGCAGTCTTGGCGATATTCAAAAGGGCCTTTCTATGCTACTTCGTTGGCATGATTGAAACAAATATTGAAGATATTGTTCTCACGCGACGACGCAGACGACCGCTAAAGGCCTTGCGGCATTTCCGCGAACTTATGCGCAATAAAGAAGATACGACGCAGGTTTTTTATATTATTGAGGCACTCAACGGGAATAGTTTTCAGAAACGTTTTCTTAAATTTGCAAATTCAGAGCGCGGGCAAGAGCGGATTTCTGAAAACCGCTTTCTTCCAGATATATTGGACAATCACGACTGGCTGCGGACCCTCCCGGACGGAAGCCTCGGGCGAGCTTATCTCGATTTTATGACTTCGGAAGGTCTAACGGCGCAAGGCCTTGTAGACGAATATACCGCATCGGGCATTCAACGTGATTTTGGCCATCCGCATATGAATTTCTACGGCGATAGATCACGCGACACGCATGATATGCTGCATGTCTTGACGGGATTGGGACGCGACGCGTTGGGCGAGGCCTCGGTGCTGGGATATACCCATGCGCAACATGGCGGACTCGGCGTTATTTTTATCGCTTATGGCGCGGCCATGGAGGTCCGAAAAACAGCGCCAAAGACGGCGCCCATCCTTGCGTCAGTCACAGAAGCGCGCCGCATCGGAAGAGCTGCCAAGGATATTATCCTAGAGGATCTATTGGAGCTATTGCCGATGCAATTGACGGAAGTCCGCGAGCGGCTAAATATCTCACTGCCAACGGTGTATCACGAGGCTCACCGTATCATGCGTGATGACGGTATTGATCCTTATGATATGATTGCGGCTCAAGCCGCCTAAGGCTTTCGGTTAAACTTCAACCGTTTCAAACTCCAACGCTTCATTTGCGAACATAAGTTTCGCCTGGATAATCGAAAAATAGGCCCCTTGTAACGATAGTTTACCCGCGTCTACTTTTTCGCGGATAAAATCATATTTCATTAGGTTTGAGAGCGATTGGCGAACCGTCTCCAACTCCATTGCAAGCTGCATGTCCTTGTCTGAAAGGCCCTCAGACTTTAATTTGTCATGCACATGATT
>CAZKHC010000225.1:0-2634 GCA_964552135.1 uncultured Algimonas sp.
GCAGTGAATAAGAGGCGCTTTGACACCGTGTTTGGCAGCCAGCGTCATGAGCGCTGCTTCGGTCTTCAAGCTAACGGCTTCAAGGTTCGGTAGGTCCTCTGACTTATCTGTGGGGTCATTTGCTCTTTGCCGTAGGACAAGTGCGCGGCCGTCATAGTTAAAGGACCATGTCGCAGCGCTGGCTCCGCCAGTGAGGCGTTTTAAGTCAGAAATAGTCACCTTCCCACCAAAAGTATTTTGGCACAAATTGGAGAGTTCAGTTTCCATATTTTCTCATCCTTTAGGCTGTCGAACTTTACAAGTGTAAAGGGGTCTGCGATGAAAAATCTATGAAAGCCCTCGTTTTTAACAGCCCGCGCGACAAGTCCAAAGCGAAACATTATGTTTTGCGTACCGCCGCTTAAGGGTTGTTGGTCATAGATTGCCCCGCTACCCAATCCGTGGGTATCCATCCAATATTCCAGGATTTCTTATTTGATAGGGGACTTCATGGTTGATCGCTGAAATTAAATTTGTATGAAAATACTCATATCATTGGAGAGAACAAAAGACCGTTGTAGATTTATACGAATTATTCGGAACTAGAATGAACAGTAACCTCAGTACCTAACTCGGTCTTATGGATAGCTGTCCAAGTGAATAGAAAGAATAACATCGTAGCTGCCAAGGTATTGGCCCGAAATTCTTATCATCATTATACCCCTGTCTTGATACGGCCGTTATAGGTTGCCAGCAGGTTTATCTGGAATTCTACTCATTTGATTAGGTATAAAATTCTAGACAGCCTATATCCATCATGATAGCACATATTTTACGGTCGTAAAGTCTGAATTATGAATGGAAATTTATCAACATGAGCAATTTAGATCAGTCAGGTCCTCTCGCCGGTTGCCGGGTAATCGAATTGGCTGGGATCGGTCCAGGACCCTATTGCGCACACCTGCTTGCGGATATGGGCGCCGAAGTTATTATTATAGACCGTCCAAGTTCCGGCCCTTATCCGATTGATGCGCGCGGTAAAAAATCGATGGTTCTCGACCTGCGTAAGCCAGAAGCTGTTGAAGCGGTTTTGAGGCTCGTTGAAACTGCCGATGTTCTAACCGAAGGGTATCGCCCGGGTGTTGCGGAAAGACTCGGCGTCGGTCCCGATGTTTGCCTTAAAAGAAATCCTAAATTGGTATACGGCCGGATGACCGGTTGGGGCCAGGAAGGCCCTTGGGCTTCTATGGCAGGACACGACATAAACTACCTATCGATTACCGGTTTTCTAGGAATAACGGGTAAGAAAAATGAAGCCCCGCCGCCGCCAATTAACATGGTTGGAGATTATGGTGGGGGCTCCATGTTCCTAGCCATGGGAATTCTCTCGGCTATGTTCAAAGCTCAGAAAACAGGGCAGGGCGACGTGGTAGATGCCGCCATTATTGATGGCGTGTCTTCAATGCTGGGGATTGTGCATTCGTTATCCGGTTTCGGTGTTTGGACAGATAAGCGCGAAGATAACTTATTGGACGGCGGCGCGCCTTTTTATCGGTGTTATGAAACGTTGGACAAAAAATACATGGCGGTGGGTTGTATCGAACCACAGTTCTTCGCAGAAATGCTCAAGATTACCGGGGTGTCTCCCGAGAAATACGGCAATCAAAACGATAAAAATATTTGGCCGAAACAACATGAATTACTTGAGTCCGTATTTGGCTCTAAAACCCGGGAAGAATGGTCAGAATTATTCGATGGAACCGATGCATGTGTAACGCCCGTTTTGAATATGGCGGAAGCGCAAGAACATCCTCACAATATGGCTCGAAATAGTCATATTGTTTCTGGGGGCATGGCACATCCGCATCCTGCACCGAGGTTCGCCGGCGTAAAGCCGTCATTTCCAGCACCCATTCCAAACAGAGGAGCCGATACGGCAAAACTGCTCAAATCGGTTGGCTGTTCAAATGAAATTATCGAGTCTCTGACTTAAAATTCTAAGAAAATTACGAAGGAAATATTTTGGCAGGTGCATTTATTATAGACTCATGTCGTACGCCGCGAGGCATTGGCAAAGTTGGAAAGGGCGCGTTGGCTCATATCCACCCTCAACGTCTCGCCGCAACAACGCTCAAAGCGCTTGCGGAACGAAATGACCTAAACACAGCTGAAGTAGACGACATTATTTGGGGAACGAGTACACAGGTTGGGAAGCAAGGCGCGGACCTTGGGCGAATGGCAGCGCTGGACGCCGATTATGACGTCAAAGCGTCGGGGACGACGCTGGATCGTTTTTGCGGATCTGGCATCACAACTGTCTCATTTGGTGCGGCACAAATCATGTCAGGCATGGAAGACGTTGTGATTTCTGGCGGTACAGAGATGATGAGCTATACGGGCTCTATTGCTGACCCGGCAAGGCCATTGATGATGGACTCAGGCAATCTTAGTCTTCGTAAGAAGCACCCGCAATCTCAACAAGGAGTGTGTGCTGATGCGATTGCAACACTTGAAGGCATTGATCGCGAGGCTGCCGATAGGTTGGCGGTAAAGAGTCAGGAAAATGCGGCGAAAGCCATTGCGAATGGCCATTTTGATCGCGCTCTTGTTCCAGTTTTAAATGAGGACGGTAGCGTTGCTCTAGATAAAGAGGAG
>CAZKHC010000226.1:0-2584 GCA_964552135.1 uncultured Algimonas sp.
ATGCAAAACCCGAAATATCTAACGCAACTACTGCTCGAACAACCACTGCCTATTCTCATCTGGTTAGGCCTTTTGGCACTCACAATATTACCGGCTTTTTTCTTTATTATTAAAGAAACGCCACAGGGGCGGCGCCCGCGATGGGAAGCTATCGGCATTATCGTCAGTGTTATCGTCGCCGCGCTAACAATGGAAATGCTTTATGCACACTATGGGTTTGTGAAGTTTCTTGGCGTAACGCATTTGATATTCTGGACGCCTGTGTACTTATGGATTTTCAGCCGCCGGTCTGAATATACCTCTGAACCACTCTTTGCCAAATATATAACAGTGTATTTAATTATGGCTGGCCTGTGCTTGATCATCGATGTAATCGACCTCATTCGCTATTTTCTATCGATATAACGAACTAGAAATTCTCAAAGAATAACCCTATTGTGTTCTCGGCCTTTATCGGTCTGTAGCAAAACCCGAGTTGAGGAAGCTCGGCGAGCGACTCAGACTAAGCGACAAACGTCATGGCCTGATTATTCTACTAAGCAATGATCCGTTCGCAGGAACAATAGATATGGGCGTGGCTTTGGCTGCGGACCTTGACGCCACTGCTGTTCGTCTTTCTGGTTTAGGTTATTGGTGGATGCTTGACCGCAAAGAATTTATCGCTGATGCGATGATTAAACATTGGGACTCTGCATAAAAAAACAGCTAACTTGAAAAGAAGTTAGCTGTACATCCAAGCTCAAACTATTGTTTCAGGAAATCACTTACAATCTGATTGTATTTAGTGTGGTTCTCGAGGAACATAAAATGCGCACCGGCTTCATCTTCTTCAAAGATTACATGGCTGCCTTGTGGTGCATTTTCGCCCTGCCACACGACTGATTTCCAATTGATAAGGCTTATTCTACCGCCGACAAAAAGTGATGGTACCGTTATGCGTGGTATCACGTCACATAAATCGTGATGGATAATATCGAACATTAATTTGGCTCTGTGCTGTTTCGGTAACATCATGTGATGCTCGTAAGCGGCTTCAAAGATTTCATCAGCTGCGTCTGGTGAAAATTGTTGTCGTAAAAAGCCGCGTGCAAAGCTACCATCAGTGTCATTAGCCCAGCCAAGTGCCAGTTGGGCAGAAGACTCAGGCGTTATTCCTTCTGCGGCATGAATTTTAGACGCTTCGTCTCGAGTAGGGTTATCTAAAGGGTAAGGGCTATTATCACAAAAGATCATTTTGTCTATTCCGTCATCCCCGTAGAGATCCCATAGTGTCCACATAATTGAGCAACCCATCGAATGGCCCATTAATATCGTCGATTCTAGCTTCAGGGCATTCATTAGCTCTTTGACATCCTGCGCCAAACGATACAAGCGATACCCATAACCCACTTTGGAAGATTCACCATGACCGCGCAGATCAATAGCAACAACACGGTGAGTTGAAGAAAACTCGTCGATTTGGTTATACCATTGCAAAGCGGATTGTGACCAACCATGTATCAACACCATTGGCTGGCCTTCACCAATATCGAGATAACTTATCTCAGCGCCATCTTTGGTCGTAAACTGCTTTCTTTCCGCATTAGTTGTATATGTCATAATATTTCTCCTGTTGGGTTAACAAATAGTTTCATTTTCTCGATCTCAGAGCCACATCTATTTTGGACACCAGCACTGGTCTTCGAGTTCATATATCTAGTAAAAAGCGAAGTAATATTGGTCTCAATCAACATCTTTTTGCAGTACTTGTTCAGCTTGATGCTTAATGAAATGGCGGATTTTTAGAAGTTGATCGTCGGTCTGATGTGTAAACGCTGGCATACCTTTCGATTTCAAAACCATCAGCTGGATTGCCCGGCACAATATAAAATCGCCAGGCTTGTTCACCTGTTTCGACATCGTAGGCCGTCACATAGTCTCGGTTCGGGCCGGCTTCAGTTCCGCCATTGCCGATCAGACCCTTGCCCTTAAATATCTTTGGCGCACCGGTAATATACAACGACTCGGTTTTTTCAAAGGTCTGCTCGCTGTAAGTGCGTCCAAACGCAAGCCAGTTTTCAGCATCACTTTCATTGCTCAGTGCATTATCATCAATTACCGTTTGTATTTTCAAAGATTGATTGATTCCAGAGGTTCCGCTTTCAGTTGAGTTTGTATCTTGCCCATCAGAACAAGACATAAGTATGAAGCTGGTGAACAGAATGGTTAAGGCGTGTTTGCTTCCTGCTATAACCCAATCGCCAAAACAGATATTCTTTTGAAATTTTCGCATTGAGTTTTTAACTTTTTACCCGATAGAAGGTGAGGGCCGACGACCCCCAAAAGCGATTAATATGCTGACGTTTATGATATAATATGACCGGTCTACTTGTGAATATCTTCTGAAGCTTATTTAGATATACTCATCCACTGTCTATTCTTGGCCAAACAGCAGTATAGGTTTGCCTGTTAATAGCTTTGGATGGACAATGATATTTCCAAACTAAAAACTTAGCTTGCGTTAGGTTGAAGGGGTAAAAAAATGCGTAAAGCGTATTAATGAAAGGCCGTCTTCTGGAGGGTGGGAGACCCTGAGATCCTAGGT
>CAZKHC010000227.1:0-2577 GCA_964552135.1 uncultured Algimonas sp.
CCCTACAACCCCCCGCCGCTGTGAGCGGCTCACTGCATGGAAAGGGTTAAGAGAAAGGGACGGGTCTAGACATACATTCAAAAAACGACGCAGATTCTGGTTTCATTAAACAATAAAATATAATAGACAACATAATCTTTCTATTTAGTTTTTTACGACCTGAAAATATGTGGACATAAATGAACTTTTAGCAGCTGTCTCTATTGAATATAAAAGAGTTATGTTAATATAATTATGTGTAATTATTATTTTTAACGGTTATTTTGGTGGGAAATTCAAAACATGCGTCTAAACCATACTCAATTAAAAAATACATGTCTATTATACAGGGTTTCTGGAAAAAAAGTATCGCTTTTAATTGAATTATTAGTAGGAATCTTACTAAAAATTCAATTAAAAGCGATACTTTTTTTCCAGAAACCCTGTATAATAGACATGTATTTTGTTGTTATTCCACTGAATAAATTAATGGGTAACCACTCACAAGTTGACTTTTATGATTTCAAAAGTGTTGTTTTTTTAATTTTGGTGACCATCTAGAAGAAGGTAATGATAGGTAGAGAAATATACCTGTCTAATTCATCAAAATAAAAAAGAGTAAATTAATCATAATATTTAATGGAAGTCGTTTTGTATATTTTCAGTGTACAAATATAATGTGAATTTATGTTGTGATAGTATGCCATCTGTAAGTATAACAATTTTTTTTTTCATGTAGCTTTTCGTTTAGTTACTAGTCTGTAACTTGCTAGATAACCAAGTAAATTTATGAAGAAGTTAACCCTTTTCGAGTGCAGCGAGTGTACACATATAAACACGCCAACAAGTGATTTTGTCACTATCTAGAAGAAACAAGAAACAAAATTTCAAGTTTGTATAGGTTGAATCAGTCAGGCAAGCCCTCTACTCGCTAATGTTTCTCAAGAGCGAGGCGCGAGAGCGTCGGGTAAAACCTATTTTAAAGGGACGCATTTATTCAGAATTCAAAATCATGTTTACATGGAAATATTTAATAAATTATGTGGATAGATCATAAAAAAATTTTGGAATATAATTTTTTTAAATAATCGAGATGACATTTTATTATGAAAGCAAGTTTTCATTTAATGTTGTTAATCAGTCGTACAATTTTTTAAAGCTAAATTCATTGTTTGTAACTAGTCTACTTCTCAAAACGCAATGAAATTTTATGGTCTTTTATGACTTTTTTCAAAATAAATGAAAAACAGGAAAAAACCTTTTGCAGACGAGTGTGTGATCGCTGTTTAGGTTACACTCACCAATACACATACAAAATCTGTTTGTGAGCTTTTTTACATGAAGTCATGGATACTGTTTTGAATCGAGATTTATGCTAATTACTCTCAACCAATCACCGTTTAGCAGTCCAAATCTGGGCTGAAAACATTGTAGTTTGCACCCGACACTCGCGCTTCGCACTCGTGAAGCATAGCGAGTGGAGGGCTGGCCTGGCTAAAGTTGAATTTTCTCTTCACAAGTTTTTTTCTTTATAGACACGTAGTCAAGCTGGTGGTAAAAACCCCTTGGCAACAGCAATTGAGTGTTGTGAGGGAGGTGTCGATCCGCCTGGCTTTGTTAAGGTCTTCATTGATACATCAATAGGTAAAATAAATATTCATAATATTTGGTTTTTTATATTTAAAAAGATGAAATAATTGACTACCTTAAGGGTAAGAATTTTCGCGGAACTTATTTTAGCGTTTTTTGGCCCTTTCCTCGAAATTAAGTTCCGCGAAATATACAAATTATTGCTTGACTGCGAAAATTAGTTCCGCGAAATTCACGAATTGGCGCTTTTCATGCTGTAGATAAGCTTTTTTTCCAAAGTATGTCTTTAGTTTAAAAATATGCTTATTCCTTAACTTTTCCTTCGTTTCCGAATCGGCCCCCACCTCATAACTTTGGATAGGTTAATGCTAAAAACTTCAAATTTGGTATGAAATTAGTCTTCTATAAAATAAGTAAAAAAATCATGCCCAATAAACAATGGTTTTCATGGTTACCTCATAACGTCATCTTAAAGTGAAAAAACTTTGTAAAACTATGATTAACTATGATTAAGGTTCTATATGGTGAAGAAACTATTTTCTTAAATATTTAATATATTTATCATGATTTCACAACTTTAGGCTACGGCATATTCACCACTAGAAGTTATCAGCCAGGGGAATTCCTTATGGAATACTCTGGTGAACTGATCTCAAAGACCGAGGGTGAAAAACGCCAGAAAGAATATGATTTGGAAGTTGGATCATTTCTCTTCTTCTACAATAATAAATGGTAATTAATTTTACTTCTATTATGCTTACTATTTATTTCACATATACAAGGTGTCCACGAAAATTGGTTACTCTGTTAACACGTTACTACTACGCATTTTTTTATATAATCACAGTTGCATTTTATATTAAGTGCTGCATTGGGAATAAGAAGAGATCACTGTTCTTATAATAGAATATGTTTTAAATGACAGTAATCATTTCTAATGACGACATCACTCTTTTATAACGAAACGCTATAAATTTTAATTCCCAGTGGAATTGTAGCACAAGTGTG
>CAZKHC010000228.1:0-2561 GCA_964552135.1 uncultured Algimonas sp.
AATTCAAAATCAACCTCCGCCATTTCGGCGATGACGCGAAATACAAAACCGACAGCCGCATCTTTTTGCGCAGTCGGCGGGGTTGCCGGTCAGGTTGAACCACATTCCAAAGGTGAATGTAGCCCGATTGCGGATCCTTATATAACGGTTGAACCAGCTAAAATTGAGACCTGTAAAAGCGAATTTTTATACGAGAGTGTTGGACGTGAAGGCAATCCGTCCTCAGTTGAAGGCACAGATCCAACGGAAAGTGACGAGCGCGGCGATTCGGAATCAAACTTACGAGATCTTATTCCCCCCCATCTCGATCCAGAGTATTTTACGGATGGTATTTTACCTAGTAAGTCCCCAATTCCGACGGGGGATTTGATATTGGAATTTACTAGAAGAAACAAGGATGAAATTCTCTCAGCGGGCAGTGCGGCTTTGGGAATCGACGGTACATCTTCTATAAACTTAATTGGGGCAATTACACGACTGGCCACATTGTCGGGGAATGATTTTCAGCTCCTACTTGAAGCCTATGATGCCTTTGGCGGAGAATTAAATTGTAGAGATAACCCTATTACTGAATGCTATGGCTTTAATAACCCTTATTTGAACACCGCGCCCGAAGACGTGCCAAGTCATGGCCTTGTCGCCGATGTTTTTGATATTGCTTTCGGATTATATTTGGAAGGCGAAGAGGAAGAGGTAGACGTGCCTGATGTTGTATCAGAGGGTATCGTCGAGCTCATCAATGGGCAGCTTTATAGCCGAAATAATCTCGACAATGAACTCATTCCGGTCTCGGCTAATCTAACCGGCGGAAATATTGTCCTGACACCGGGAACCTATTGCGGTGGATTGACCGTGGACGGTATTAGTGTGCGGTTTACGGCGGGCGATTATGTATTCAAAGACGGTCCTTTGACATTTTTGAATAAAAGCCAAGCCAAAGCGGATCAGGTAACATTTGGATTTACCGGCGTGGGCGCGACATTGAACATCGAAAGCGGATCTGCACTATCTATTCGGGCGGCAACAACCGGTCCGCGCAAAGGCCTCGCCTTTATGCAAATGGTTGACCACTCTTTGCCGGGTAACCGCGCACCCGTAACAGCGACGAACCGGATTTCCAGCGGCGGAAGCGTGCGGATGGCCGGAACGGCTTATTTCCCTCAGCAAGCGCTTATGATTTCAGGTGAAGACACACATCTCGGTGCCAACTCGCCTGCTGTTGGCTTAATCGCGGATACGGTTTCCTTCAGAGGTCAAAAAGGCTCGCGCGTAGAAATTGGCGTCGATCATGTTAAAGCAGGCGTTCCGCCGATTCAGCCGCAAGCTGATGATGGCGTGCGTCTTGTCGAATAGCAGGCTTAACCGCCTGCGTCTTCGCGCAGCATTTCAAGCTCTAGCCATTCTTCCTCGCTAGCCGCGAGTTTTGTCTGCGCAGCGACAAGGGCTGTTGATTTTGCGTTGAAAAGGTCAGGATCTTTTGCGTAAAGCTGCGGGTCCGCAAGCGATTTATTCAATGCGGTGATTTCGGCTTCGATTGCCTCCATTTCAGCGGGCAGAGATTCTAGTCTGAATTTATGCTTGTAAGAGAGTTTCGCGCCGCTCGATTTCGCCGGCGCCGCAGGTGTTGATTTCGTTTTGGCCTTGGCCGCTTTTTCAGCCTTACGCGCCTGAACGCCAACACCGCGCTGCGCGACCATATCGGAATAGCCGCCGGCATAAATTTGCCATTTGGCTTCGCCTTCATAGGCGAGTGTGCGCGTGACCGTGCGGTCAAGAAAATCGCGGTCATGGGAGACGATAATGACGGTGCCCGAATAATCGGCGACAATTTCTTGAAGCAAATCTAAAGTTTCCAAATCCAGATCATTGGTCGGCTCATCCAGAACCAATAAATTAGATGGCAAACGTAATCCCCGGGCTAGCTGTAGCCGCCCCCGTTCTCCGCCGGACAGTGCGTGAACGGGCGTGCGTTTTTGCTCGGGCAGGAATAAAAAGTCTTTCATATAACCAATGACATTGCGCGGCTTATCCGCAACGATAACGCTATCGCCGCCGCCATCTGTCAGGGCGTCTGCCAATGTCCAATTCGGATCTAAGGTTTCGCGGTTTTGGTCAATGACGAGCGGGTCAAGATTTAGGCCGAGTTCGACTTTCCCGCTATCAGCCTCAAGCTCGCCCATAATGAGCTTCAATAGTGTTGTCTTGCCCGACCCATTTGGGCCCACAACACCAATGCGTTCTCCGCGCCCAATCCGCAAAGACACAGTGTCGATTATAGTCCGCCCATCAAACCCCTTGGACACATCCGTTAGCTTAGCGACTTGTTTGCCGGAACTGCGGCCTTCAGTGACGGTAACATCCGCAAGGCCTTGGACTTTCTTTGCCGACTTAAGTTCTTTTCGTAAATTGCCAAGTTCTTTCAGGCGGCGCACATTTCTTTTGCGGCGGCCCGACACCCCGTGCACGACCCAATGTTGTTCGCGGTGAATTTTCCGCGCGAGCTTATGACGGTCTAAGTCTTCTTGCTCGAGGAACTCATCTCGCCAATCCTCGAAATGCGC
>CAZKHC010000229.1:0-2547 GCA_964552135.1 uncultured Algimonas sp.
GGGAGCGCCTTCAAGCTCGTCTGAACTCGCTCGGCGAATCCCAGCTGCAAAATCTCGAGAGCATGTTGGGAGAGTCAGCGACTCGTCAACTACTTCCGCGGGAAGATGTGGAGACCCATCAAGGCCGGAGAGGTGGTTCCGGTCCTCATCCTCATTCAGCCCATCGTGGCCCCGTTACTGCTGCGCAGCGTCTACTCTCCGAGGCCGACCAGCGGGACGAAGAAGGACGGGCTGCACGTCATCGATACGAACTTCGGCTGCAAGCCGTTCGTGAGGTGCCCATCCCGCGGAAATACAACCTCTGCGGAGCTGCCTTGACCAGTGCCCCGGCATATGTGTCTTTGCACGATGCGCGCAAATTAACGGCACGGCCCATCATGGTGCGTTTCGACCTCATCGAGGAAAAGAAGGGGTACATGGCCGCGAATTCATCGTGGGTAAAACGCCTGGAACACATCACGTGTCAGGTACCCCTTCCGGCTCAATTGGGTCTGGACAATTACACGATGGCGCAGCCATTTGATGACGACCTTGTGCGATGGTATGCCGGTTTGGTCGTGGCTCACGAAGAGAACCAGTTGGACCTCTCTTACATTTCGAGGGCTCCTCATCCTAGCTTCCTTTCGGATGCTCATAAGATGTTGCCCAACTGGTGGAGTCGCGGCCGCTGGCCGAATGAGTGGAGGACGGAAGTGCGTCGTCGGGCGCAGAATGGCTTCTATTTCTCCGACACACAATCACAGGGGCACCTGGTAATCCTTTGGACTGACATTGAGGCAACCAACTTCCCAAAGGAGGAGCGTATACATTATTACATGCGCATGCCGGATTGGATGTATTACAACCCAGAGGGCTTTCATGTGCCATCACCGCCGGTGTTGTATTACCTTGGTTCCTATATGATGCCCCGCGCTGCGGTTGTCTTCCATGACTATCTGTGGGCTGTTGCACTCAGCGAGTGGACCTGCTACTATGCGGCCACCTGGATTGAGCAGATTCTCTCCCGCCGGAGGTTCTACCAGTTGGATGACTTTGTCATCCGTTCGATGCATCGTCTGGGGTATGATGCTCCGGTAACTCCCAATCCCCGGGCGCCGAAGTGGGACCAACCCATATCGGTGACTCCGGCTCTTTATCAGCGGCTGCTGTCCATGCATGATGAGGTTAACTGGGATGAGATCGCTACCCGTCACCTTCCGGTGATCGCGGCTGAATCAAAGAAGCACCTCTGGTTGCCCTTCGACCTGCATTCCATGACCATCGATTGGGACAATCCCATTCTGGGTTTCAGCATCCGGAGCATGATGTCCCGCGAATTGCTCAATCGTACCTCAGCGAGGGAAGTGTTAGGCCGTTGGCCAGCGGATCAAAGGCTCTTCCGAGTGGACGAGCTCCTGGACGCTTGCGTTCAGTTCAACAGCCGCGGGCGGGATTCTTCGGGTCAGGTGACCCTAGCCCAGATGGCCACAGCTCATTCTGCCTGGGTTACGAAGGAGGCCAAGTTACAGCAGCAGCTGACGAAGTTGCAAACTGAGTTGCGTAATGCCCAAGCAGCTCGCGACACTTTGCACGCCAAGATGCAGAGTTCTCAACAGCTGCTAGCTGATTCCTCTAAGGCCGCCAATAGTGAATTGGCTGATCTCAAGCAAGACAAGGAGCTTCTTACTGAAGATGTTGAACGACTTGAAATGGAGGCTGATAGTTGGAGGAACAAGAACCGGAAGATGGATGCCCAGATCAAGGGTTTTCCAAGGAGGCTCCAGCAGGAGAAAGACAAGCGTCGCGACTTAAAGTCTACCATCAAGCGTCTACAGGAGTCGGTGAGTGACTTAGCTCAGTCGACCCTCGCTTCAGCGACAGCAGCCAAAGTCGCCGCTGAGATGCTAGCAAATACTGCCAGCGGCAGTGAGTCCGATACCCCTCCTCGTCCCATACTTCCGCAGGAAGTCATCAATTTGGACGAAAGTCCCACTGGCGATGTGGCGGATGAGGCTCAGGCTGCCACGCCCACTCCTGGACCCAGCGACAAACCCGCTTCTAGTGGTCAGAGTCTAAAAGTCACTAGTAGTGGAAAGGGAGTTAGGAAGGAATTACCCATTCCTCAGCCTAAGAAGGTCGTCGCTGACGATGATGACTCTGACGACGACATGCTTCTCATTGTTAAGCCACCTTCCACCGCTGGTGCAGGTCCTTCTCGCCAAGAGACTATCCAATTCAAGCCAGCCACTGCTGCTCCTCCCGTTGCTTCCGGGTCTTCCGCTGGACCGACTACGCGCTCTCGGAAGGCTCCCCGTTCTAAGGTGAAAGGCAGCGCCAGTGGTTTGGTTTCTAAGCTCAAGAAGAAGATTCCTGTACGCAAACGTGAGCGTCCCGCTTCTGGCGCAGCCAGTACTGATGTGCCCCCTAAGCCCCGTCAGAAGAAGCGTCGTCTTTCTGACTCTGATGATTAACCCTTAGTCTCCCACTCTTTCTAGAGTTTTCTCTCAGTAAACAATGATTGTTCTTGATGATAAGTAGCTTTTTACTCCAGCTAGGAGCAAGCGTTTC
>CAZKHC010000230.1:0-2534 GCA_964552135.1 uncultured Algimonas sp.
CGCCATCAAAACACCCTGACCTTTGGCGGATATTCAGAGCATATTGTCGTCGACAAAGACTTCGTCATGACTGTCCCCGAAACGCTTGACCCTGCGGGCGCGGCTCCCCTGCTCTGTGCTGGAATTACGACATGGTCGCCTTTGAAAGAATGGGACATCAAACCCGGAATGCGCGTCGGCATTGTGGGACTCGGCGGCCTCGGTCATATGGGGCTTAAATTCGCATCCGCACTCGGCGCTGAAACAGTTCTAATCACCCGCTCTGCCTCCAAAGCTGAAGATGCCAAACGATTTGGCGCATCGGACGTTCTGATTTCAAAAGATTTGAATGCGATGCGTGATGCCAAGAGCAGCTTTGATTTCATTCTCGATACAGTCCCGGTTCAGCACAATGTTGACGATTATGTCCGTCTCCTTAAGCGCGACGGAACGCTTTGTTTGGTCGGGGCGTTGGAGCCCCTTGATTTCCATTCAGGTCGATTGGCCATGCAACGGAAAAAGATTGTCGGGTCTTCAATAGGGTCTATTCAAGAAACGCGAGAGATGCTCGAGTTTTGCGGTGAGCATAATATTACCTGCGATGTCGAGCTCATTAAACCTGACGAAATCAACCCCGCCTGGAACCGCGTCGAAAAAAGCGACGTTAAATATAGATTTGTCATCGATATGACGTCGTAATCCCTGAGTTTCCGGCGTCCCCTTCTATTCGAAGGCATAAGTCTATGTTCGCAACCCATCTAGTGACTGCCGAGGCATTCGACATAAGTAGGACATGCCCGCAGAGTTGTCTTCCCGATGGAATACCAAAGGGCAGAAGAAGTTTAAGCCTTGTATCTCAAGACCCAGCTACGCTACTAGCAGCTGATATTTAGATTAAGACGAAAAATACCCTTGATGGATAAACGAGAGAAAATACTTGAAAGCGCTCTTGTTGAGTTTGCTAAAAATGGGTTCCAAGGGACGAGCCTGAGTCGAATTGCTTCTGGCGCAAAAACTCAAAAGCAACTCATAACCCACCACTTTGGGACGAAAGAAAAATTATGGCGCGAGGTTGTTAATCGGGAACTGAAGGATGGCGTGGAGCTATTGAAAGAGGTCAAAGAAACGGCGTCGAAGAAAGATGCCGAAACGGCAATCCGCCAATTTATTCACGACTATATTCACTGGTGCGCAAGGAAAAAGGCATTTCACCGCCTCATAGTTTTTGATAGCCAGGCTGATAACCCGCGCTTCCAATGGTACACTGAAAATCACTTTAAACCGAGTCACAAGGTTATGACCAACCTGATAAACAAGGCTCAAAAACAAGGTGTCGTCTGCGCAGGTAATCCTGGCCGTCTTTATTTTACTTTCATGAATATGATCAATTCACTGTTTCTTGGTGAACTTACCTTTGAACTTTATACGGGTCGCGCCCCTGATAATGATCGGGATATTGAAAATCTGAAAGAGCAGATTTTCAAGGTGCTAGACATGAAGGCCTAACACCTCGACATTGGTCTAAAAATTAAAGGCGAGTTGCTGAAAAATTTGCGTTTCCAAAAACGCCTAATTTGACAGTTCCAATAAAACTATCTCCGTCTAATTCGACAATGTGCCCCAGCGTAATTTTCATCGGTTTCGTGACGGCGACATCAAATGTCGCTGGAGATCCGGCGACTTTTCCGTTCGTGATTTCGACCGTTTCTTTATCGCTTTTACCAACACCTGTGATAACACCATCTGTCTCGACGAGTTCCAAAACAACTTTTTGGTCTCCCATATGTGTTTTTGTTACCGCATTCCATGTTCCGGTATAGCTCATAATTTTTTCTTCATACGTCTGAATTAAAAATACATTTTAATTCGGACCTTTGACAGGTACAAATTAAAGCCGCTCAATAATAATAGCCGGCGCCATTCCGCCAGCCGCGCACATTGTTACCAATCCATATCGGCCGCCAGTTCTGTGGAGGTCATCCAAAATTGTCCCGATAAGAATTGAACCGGTCGCTGCAATCGGATGGCCCAAAGCCATAGCACCGCCGCTAACGTTGACTTTTTCGCGGTCCAAATCTAGGTCGCGAATGAACTTCTCAGCCACGACAGCGAAGGCTTCATTGATTTCGAATAAATCGATATCTTCCAGCTTTAAGCCCGCTTTCTTTAGAACTTTATGCGCGGCAGGTACGGGAGCATTTAGCATAAGGGTTGGGCAATCGCCCATGTTTGCCGTCGCAACAATTCGCCCGCGCGGGATCATATTGTTATCTTTCATATATTGCTCAGACGTCAGCAATAAGGCTGCGGCGCCATCAACCACGCCGGATGAATTGCCTGCGTGGTGAATGTGGTTCATATTTCCCTTTAGCTGCGGATATTTTTGATAAATAAAATCTCCATATGTGGTACCCGATTCATCAACTGGGAACTTAGCAAAATTATCAAAAACGGTTCTAAGGCCTGCCAAGGACTCCATAGATGTTCCTGGGCGAGGGAACTCCTCTTTATCTAGAGCAACGCTACCGTCCTCATTTAAAACTGGAACAAGAGCG
>CAZKHC010000231.1:0-2498 GCA_964552135.1 uncultured Algimonas sp.
CTGTCTTTCAATAAACCAAACATGAGAAAATGTGAGAGGTAATTGGTTTGAAAGGTTGTCTCAAACCCATCTCCCGTTTGTTCCAATTTCATCCGCGAGATGCCGGCGTTTAATCCGAGCGTATGAACGGGTCCTGATACATCTGCGCAAAACCGTCTGACACTCTCCAAATCTGCGAGGTCAAGCTGTAAGGCTTCAATCCGGTCGCCATAGCGCTCTGTCAAAGTAGCGGGATTGCGCGCGCCTGCGATGATGCGATCATCCGTTTTGACCAAGTGATTTAAGGCCTCAGCACCAAAGCCGGAGGTAACCCCTGTTAAAACCCGTGTTTTTCTCATTTTACCCTCCTGACTTTTCTTACACGATAATATGCCAAATTTTCGCGTTTATTTTGAATATATATTATGTGAAAATTTTAAGAGCGGAGATAAAATTATTGTGCTGAGCGCGAGGTTTCCGCCTCATAAAGCGCCGGAAGAAACTCAGCTAAAATTCCCATTTCCTCAGTCGCGTGGTTCATGAGAGCAATCGCGTCCGATTTAGGCACGCCAATTTTTCGCGCTAAATAGCTATTTCCGATGATACCTTCGATGGACCCAATTTTTTCATTGCCTTTACGCTTGCCGACTTGTCCGAGCCAAAAGCGGGAGAGCATTTGTGCTCCGTCATCTGTGCTGCGAATAATATGGCACATAGTGCCGCCGTATAGCGGCTTGTCTAAGAGGCCCGCTCGCGCGCAGACGGCAACGTCATCGGCTCTCAGCTTGACCTCCCCGAGAACCATTTCGGGCGAGACATTGGGCATTACTGTTTAGGCCGAGACTTCATAGACGCCATTGCTGTGGCGGCGAACCTCCGTTTTGAAGTCCGATGAGACGTCAGCGCTCAAATAACCCGCGCGGTCTAAGTCCCGCCAGTGACAGCTCTCGGGGCGGGATCAATGACCACAAATCTACCGTTTTGAATTTGATACACCGCGAGGCCGCGATCTGGCCGTCCGTCTGATCCAAAACTGACAAGGCCATCAACCCCGTAAAATCCTTGGGGGTTTTCCGCGCGCGCATAACGCTGCCTTGGATCGCCGTCGGCGACATAGGCTCCCATCATCACCGCGTCATATGCAAGGCTTGCAAGGTTTGTCGCCGTTTCGCCGTAAGTTCTGTCATAAGCATCGAGGAAGACTTTTTGTGTTTGCTTATCTGGCCCGGCAAACATGCCGCGGTTAAGGGCGGGCTCGCGGACAGTATCGGGATCGGCCCAGCGCGATGTACCCATAAACTGGACCTTTGAAGGATCAACTTCATAATAAGGCAATAGCGGCGCGAGCGAACGCAGGGCTGTGCCGCCTTCGGGCAGAATAATCGCTTCGAAACTCATTGGCGTCAGGCCGTCATTTTCTTTCGCTAGGGCTTCGCCTTCGGCATGGAACTTGGCGATGTTTTGCGCGGGGCCTTGCATGACGCTGATATCATTGCCTTGATAGCTCTCGGCGGCCGTAATCTCGCCGGCATTTTCCTTGACGCGGTTTGTATAGGCGGATTGAACCCGGCGACCATAGGCGCTGTCGGGACCTAAATAGGCAAAGCGCGTTGCGCCTGTGCCTGAGACATAATCGACAATCCGTTCGACTTCCGCTTCGGGCGGGAAGGAGAGCAAATATGTGCCGTTTCCAGCAACGGTCTGGTCGGTTGAAAAAGCAATGAGCGGCGTTTGCGAGCGGCCAGCTTCGCGGGCAGCAGCTTTGACATTACCGGCCAATATCGGCCCCAAGATAACATCTGCACCTTCTTTAATCGCCGCGCGGGTCGCAGATCTAGCGCCCTCTTCAGTGCCTTTTGTGTCCAGCGCAATGAGAAGAATATCTGCATCTTGGCGTTCAAAAACGGCCATTTCTGCCGAGCGGTACATGGATTGTGCTTCTTGGGCGAGGCGTGAGGAGGAGGTGGAGAAGGGCAGAAGCAAGGCCAAACGTTTCGTATCGCGGCCCGTCATATGCGGCGGCGTTAACCCGTCGCGATTATTAAAATATATGCCAGGTTCCGCAGTATATTCGGGCTGCGCGGCTTCTGGAGCTTCCGGTTCAACCTCTTTTGGCGCTTCGACCTCAATGACTTTTGGGTCTTCTGGCGTGATTTCGGGCGTATTGATTTCGACCGGCGTGGGCGCCTCGGGCGTTACCGGACGTTCTGCGACAGGCGCGCGCTGCTGGGTCTGGACAGGCGTCGTTGTTGAACATGCCGTCATCATCAGGGCGCAGCTGCCAAGCCATAAGATTTTTAAACTGTGGCCAAACGGTTTGGAGTTGGGCATTGTGTCTTACCTTTTCACGCAAAATTTGCGGATATGCATAGTGTCAGATTCAACCTCTAAGGCGCGTCAGCGCGCCCCGCAACACCTAAGCGGGGAATCCATACAGCCTCTTACAGCTGGATTATATGTCGTTGCGACGCCGATTGGGAACCTTCGCGATATCACTTTGCGCGCCCTTGATGTGCTGG
>CAZKHC010000232.1:0-2490 GCA_964552135.1 uncultured Algimonas sp.
TCCATCTGGTGAAATATCTGCGTCATGGCCTAAGGGTAATTCACCGAACGCCTTTGCAGGCGGCGCGGCATATGTTGTTGCGACACTCCCCATCACTGCAGCAAGGGAAAGCCCTGTCATTAACATAAACCGGCGTATGAAGTTGCCCATACTGAATTCCCCATCAATTGTATTATCACTCATCTTGAGAGCAATTTTAATTTGCTTGCAAGAAATTATCTGCAATTTTTCTTTTTATTCGAGCGAGCATTCTTCGCAAATGTTGCCCAAAAACGCGCCTTATCGTCCCGCGTTGAAGTGTTTGGACAAACGCAAACCTTGGCTTTGATAATGACTGCCTTTGCCGCCGTAAACGATATCCGGTTGAGCCGACATCGGTTCAAAAACGAGTTTCGCGACAGCTTGACCATGACGCAGCAGGAATGGAACATCTCGCCCGCGCACCTCTAAGACAGCGCGGCTTCCCGCACCGCCGGCCTCGCGGACGCCAAAGCCGGGATCAAAAAATCCCGCGTAATGGGCACGAAATTCACCGATTTCCGGAGCAATAGGCGCCATCTCCGCCGCTTGATCAATTGGAATTTCTACCGCTTCTCGGCTAGCAAGAATGTAAAACTCTTCGGGGTCTAGAACGAGCGTGCCATTAGGGGCATAAAGAGGTTCCCAATATTCCGAAGCCGCATGCGCGTTTAGTCCGCGCAAATCAACCAAACCTGAATGTCGTTTGGCGCGATAGCCAATAACATCGCCGGCCGCTGATCCGTCTAAATCTATGCTGACGTGCTGGGTTTCTAACGCCTTGTGCGCACCTCTTCGAAAACGCAATTGTCCTAATCGATCGCCCGGGCGTACAAGTATGGGGAATGTACGCGGCGCGACCTCAATATAAAGCGGACCATTATACCCTGAAGGAATTGTATCAAATTGTTCACCGCCGTCACAAATAACGCGTGTAAAAACATCCAACCGCCCCGTCGAGCTTTTCGGATTTGCCAGTCCAATAATACCCGCGGGCAAGCTCAGAGTCTCCCGCAGAGGAATCAGGTACACGCATCCCGTTTCCAAAACAGCACCATCGGTTAAATCGACCTTATGCATGACAATGGAATCGACCGTTTCAGACACTGACGCGCCGCGCCCCGGCAGAAAACTAGCGCGCAACCGCAAAGCCGTCGCTCCAAGACAGAGGTCCAAACTGGCGGGCTGAATTGACGGCGGATGGTTTTTATCCTCAGACAAACCAGCGATCGCGCCATCTGCAACGAGACGCGCAATATCCTGACGTGGTAAAATTCCATGGGCCATAGCATCTTAGCTAACAGCCCAAGCCGCGCGTGCAACGGGCTGATGCATAAATATGTATATGACTTTCCCCGTAGTTTTTGTATCTGAACTGGGGAAAGGCCTTGCAGGTGCCGCAATCCTTCGTCAGGGTTATTACGGAGAGAGATAAGTTGCGCTATTTTGCCGGACTTATGTAAATTTTCGGAGCGGGCGTGGGAGACAGACGACACCAAGGGGAGAAGCACTTGCCAGTAGATGCAGTGATTCCGCAATATGAGCAGCGTACAGAGGATGTGATTGTCCGAGTTGAGCCAGAGTTTCTGGCCGAACAATCAAACCCATCCGATTCGCGTTTCATTTGGGCTTATACAGTCGAAATCGATAATCAGAGCGAAAGTGACCTCACGGTAACAGATCGATTCTGGCAAATCGCAGATAGCCGTGGCCAAGTCCAAGAAGTTCGCGGCTCTGGTGTTGTCGGCGAAACACCGATTGTGAAATCAGGCGAAACTTTCCGCTATACATCCGGCGCACCATTAACAGCGCCGTCCGGCATGATGCGCGGGTCCTACACTATGCGTACGGAAAGCGGCGAGAGTTTTGACATTGCAGTTCCGACATTCCTTCTCGATAGCCCGCATGAAGGCCACAGCTTAAATTAAGCGCGTATAGATTAGAGCCTTGTTCCTAAAGGACTGTTTTGCCTTTCATCGTAAACTTCACTATTTTCTGATAGCTCACAGGCATAAGGCGCTGGAAGATGCTTATAAGCTTCGCGTCTTTTCCAATCAATATTCTGCGCTTTCGTTTTGCTGTGCCGTCCAGAATTATAGTCACAGCCCGATCGACTGGCGTGATAGCCACCTCATCAAAATTAGCGTCTTGTTGGGATTTTTCTACACCTTCAGGTAAATAATCGACAATGGCGTTTCGCGCGACATTTGTCTTTACGCCCCCGGGATGGACGCAGCAGACCCCAACGCCAGTTCCAGCATTTTCCATCTCCAAGGCAAGTGTTTCGGTAAATCCACGGACGCCAAATTTTGACGCGCAATAATGCGCCTGTCCGCTAAAGGCTATAATACCGAATATAGATGAGATATTTGTCACGACGCCTTTTGTTTGGATGAGCTGCGGTAAGAAGACTTTCGTCATTCTCACAACGCCCCAGAAATTCACATCCATGACCTTTTCCATGCTCTCCAG
>CAZKHC010000233.1:0-2429 GCA_964552135.1 uncultured Algimonas sp.
GCCGCAATAAAATGACGTAAGTAAACAATTTTGATCACAAACTCATTAGTACATAAAATGTACTATTTTACAATCAAAAATATATTTGATGTGGGTATTGCAGGCTCATAGCGTCCCACAAAAATATGAATAAATAACAACATAATATGGGGAGACGATATGTCATATCGATCACAAACACGCATATCATTCATCGCGCTAGCGGTAGCCACTGCGGTATCATCTGGTGCATATGCTCAAAGTTCAAATGTACTAACGGATATTGTCACTGTGACGGCTACAAAAAAGCCTGATGCGGAAAATGTCCAAGATGTAGACCTTTCGGTATCTGCCTTTGGTACAGATCAGCTGGAAGCATTTCAGGTTCGTGATGTTTCCGGACTTAGTTTTAAAACACCAAATGTTTCTTTAGACGATATTGGAACCACGAAAGGCACGGCCAACTTCGCTGTTCGTGGTCTCGGTGTAAATTCTTCCATCCCCTCCATTGATCCTGCTGTCGGTGTTTTTGTTGATGGTATATACCTCGGCGTAAATGCGGGTGTTATATTTGATACATTTGATCTCGATTCCGTCGAGGTGCTCCGTGGACCACAGGGCGTATTATTCGGCAAAAACGTAACGGGCGGCGCAGTTTTGTTGAATACAGGGGACCCAACTGATGAATTCACGTTCAAGGCGAAGACTGCTGTTGAGTCAGGGTTCCGAGGTACGGGTGAAAATTACTACCTTCAAGGCGTAATTTCCGGTCCGATTGTAAAGGATGTTTTGTCTGTTAAACTTGGCGTCTACCACAATAATGATAAAGGCTGGTTTGAAAATTCATTTGATGGAAGCACACTTGCGGGGGCGCCTTTAGGGGACAGCTTAGCAGGTGGGTTGACGGATGATGGTGAAAACTTTGGTATATCCGATACAACTATCATTCGAACTGGTGTGAAATGGACGCCGGGTGATTCATTCTCCTTATTGGCCAAATACGAAATGGGTGACTTTGACGGACAGGGATCTGCTGGACAAAGTCACATTAATGGTAGCGGCGTTGGTAGTTTTGCAGCAAACATTCTTGGCGATCCTGCCCATAACTTTGATCGTGATTCCTTTGACTTCGCGATTAACGAGCCAGGATTTAATGAAACTGAATGGCAAAACTTCAGTTTAAGAGCAGATCTTGATGTTGGTTTCGGAAACGGGACCATAACAAATATCGCAGGTTGGCGTAGCCTCGATTCATTTGGTCGATCAGATATCGATGCGACTATTCTGAGTGTGTTTGATGTGAATTTTGGTACAAACCAAAATCAGTTCTCTAATGAGCTGCGATACAATGGTAAGTTCATAGACGATAAATTAGATTTTACAGCAGGTGTTTTCTATTTTGATCAAACACTTGAGTATACGGAGCAGCGCGATGTTCAGGGCGCTCTGATGTTTGATGGCGGCGGCGTTCAAGATCATGAAACGATTGGTGTATTTGCAAGCGGTGAGTATCAGGTGAGCGATAGGCTATCTGTGAATGCAGGTCTTCGCTTCACGAATGAGAAAAAAGATGCAGATATTGCAATCATCAGTTTAGCAAATGCTCCCTGTATTATTGTTGAAGGCGATCCGCGCTCAAACGACTTTTGTCCACTGCTTCAATTCCCTGACATAGATACGAGTAACTTCTCTCCCCGAGTAGGTATTGGGTATGAATTCAGTGATAATTTCCGGGTCTATGGGAATTGGAGCCGTGCGTTCCGTGCAGGTGGCTTTAACCTTCGGAATACGGCCCTTCCAGAGTTCCAGAATGATCCGATCCAAAGCCCAGGGCCATTTGGTGACGAGCGCGTTGATAGTTTCGAGATTGGTTTTAAATCAGAACCGGTTGCTGGTGCGCGCGTAAATGCGGCTGCATTCTTCACTGATATTTCAGACTTCCAGCGCGAGTTAAATATCGCAGGCGGGTCTGCTGTGGTGCAGCAAATTATTGGAAACTCTGCCGATGCTGAAATTTTTGGAGCTGAGGTTGATGTTATTTGGCCACTGACCGATAATTTTGTCTTAAATGGATCCTTAGGTATCACTGAGGGTGAATTTACAGACGTCTTGATTAACTTAACGGCGGTCAATGGAGCTCAGTTGAGTGAAGCGCCAGGTGAAGATGATTTTGCGCTTGAGATTCCAAGGCTTATTCCATTCACGGCGAATGCTGGTTTTACCTACTTTCAGGATACGGGTCTTGGTCAGGCGACGTTAAATGTGAATTACGCGCATCGTGACAGAGCTTTCTTCACTGACAATAATCTTGGCTTCACAAACTCCCAAGATCGTTTTGATGCGAGCCTAGGTTTGGATATAAAAGAATCTGGTGTGAATGTTACGATCTACGGCAAAAATCTTACCAATGAGGTACTGCACGGCAATGATACGCAGCTGAGTAACGGTAC
>CAZKHC010000234.1:0-2421 GCA_964552135.1 uncultured Algimonas sp.
ATTTCGGGTGTGAACGTGAAGGTCACCAAAAAGGGCCATTTTTGTGGGCGTTCGAACGATCTCGGTCTTGGATGCAGGCTGTGTCTGAGTTTCGGATGTGGGTTTTGTCGATGTATCAGCCTGACAAGCTCCCAATGCCAGTAGGCTGGCTCCCATAAGTAAAGCGCGCATGATTTCCCCTATTTTTTTTAAATCTTAGGAGGAAAGCGAAGCGCGATACAAATTCAATTTTGAAGAGGCGGGGTATCACCTTTATAGAGGTTCTTACTTTTTCATCCCGTGCTTGCGCATTAACCCGCGAAATTGGTGATAGGTCAGGTCTAGGTGTTCTGCGGCTCTGCCTTGGTGATTGTCATTGGCGCGCATGGCTTCGTCAATGAGCTTGCGTTCAAAGGCAAGCACGCGTGCCTGGAAACTGATTTGCGTGTCTTCTGTCAATTCTGGGTTAGCGGGTTGCGGCAAAAGGTTTGAATTTTGGGTTGACGCGGGCGCAATAGGCGCGGCCGTATCTTGCAACCGAAACGGTCCAGCAAAAGGGTCAAAGACGAGCGGGCCAGACATCCCGCCGCCCACAGGATCGGACAGAGTTTCGTCCGCAAGCCATGCTTTGGCTGTATTCCGCTCTACAACGGTTTTCAGCTCGCGGACATTTCCCGTCCATTCCCTAGCGAGGAGTGCTTCACTCGCTTCGGCGGTAAATCCAGGGAAGCTCTCCGCGCCCAATTCCGCCGCAATTTTTCGGCCAAAATGGTCCGCTAGAGGTAATATATCATCTCGCCTTGCGCGCAGAGGCGGCAGAGTAAGAACTTCGAAAGCGAGGCGATAGAGCAAATCACCGCGAAATGTGCCGCGCCTCACAGCGCTGGGTAAATCTATGGAACTGGCGGTAATCACGCGAACGTCGACTTCTTGTTCGGCATGTTCTCCGCTAGCTTCATATCGGCCATATTCGACGGCCCCCATGAGTTTTTCCTGCAGTCGCGGGGAGACCGCATCTATATTGTCGAGAAAAATCGTCCCTTCATCCGCGTGATAGAATTTCCCATTTGTATCCTCGCGGCCATCCAGAAAGCTTGTTCCAAAGAGTTCTTCATCCAGACGTTCGTCGGTAAAGGCGGCGCAATTCACCGTAATAAAGATCTTTTCCCAGCGCGGAGAGAGAAAGTGTAGTCGTTTGGCAATCAGCTCTTTGCCTGTGCCATGCTCTCCGACAAGCAGCACCGGGCGTTCAAGTACGGCGGAATCGGACACACGGTCAAGAATCGCAAGATAAGCTTGGCTTTGGCCGATGGGCTGTGGAGGGAGTGCTGCCATATGTTTAGTATAAAACGCTAATTTAAATTAGTCAAATAAACTAAATATAGGTGAAAAATACCATTAAATTTTTACTCAACATATCGATATTCAATAAAATATAATAAAATCAATAACTTAAAAAAAGTCGACTCTTTTGCATTCATTGGGCAATTATGAGGTGTCAGCGGGAAGCAACAGCCACTCGCCAGACAGGAGACGAAACGAAAGACCATAAGGTGTGCCAACCGGGTCTTTTAAAACTGGAAGACCAAGGAGAGAAACATGACCTTCCGTACAATCGACACTGACATGGCTTCTGTGGGTGCCGCCACTGAAACCGACATCACACCAACTGGCTTTGCACGCCGCTCACGGTCTGCTCGACGGGCAGCTATCCTAGGTTCACGCGTTAGTTCACGTGTCTGGATCTATTCAAAAATTTAAGGAGACGACACGCGATGGAACGCTATTCAAACAGACCAAAAGATTGGCGCTCAAAGGGAGCAGGCTTTGTCAAATATGTGACAACGCGGCATCCGGAATGTTGGGGCTTCTTCGCCGCCGGCATCGTAATCGCAAAAATCTTCCTCTAACCCCCCAATTTATACTGGGCGCTAAATTATTACTTAAAGTCACTTAGGAGACATATCATGGGTATCTTTTCCCGCATGGGCGACATCATAAACTCAAATCTTAATTCGATGATTGATAAGGCTGAAAATCCCGAGAAAATCGCACGGCTCATCATTCAAGAAATGGAAGACACGCTGGTTGAAGTTCGCACGGATGCCGCGCGTAATATCGCAGAGCGCAAGGAATTATCGCGTAAAGCCGACGATTATGCAGCCCGCGCGTCTGACTGGGAAGCTAAGGCTGAACTTGCCTTGACCAAAGGCCGGGAAGATCTTGCACGCGGCGCGCTGTCAGCCAAGCAACAATCCGAGCAGATGGTTGACGTTGTCACACGCGAGATGACTGTCCTCGACGAAGCTGTCGCAAAAGCGGACGAAGACCTTGGGAAGCTACAAACCAAGCTCAATGAAGCGAAAGCCAAGCACAAAGCGCTTTCCATGCGCAGTTCGGTTGCCAAAGGCCAAATTAAAATGCGCCAAATGGTTCGTGACA
>CAZKHC010000235.1:0-2419 GCA_964552135.1 uncultured Algimonas sp.
ATGACGCTGATTGCGCGCTATGGTCACGATAAGGTCGCGAAGGGTCTTCCAACACTAGCGCGGGCCATAAAACGGGCAGGGCGCCATGTTGTTTGGTCTTGCGATCCAATGCACGGTAATACGATAAAAACGGAGAGCGGCTATAAAACGCGCCCGTTTGATAATATTCTGACCGAAGTGCAGCAGTTCATGCAAGTCCTTCATGCCGAAGGGTGCTGGCCGGGGGGCGTGCATTTTGAAATGACTGGACAGAACGTTACGGAATGTTTGGGCGGCTCCGCGAGAGCTGTGCGCGAAGAGGATTTATCTTCCCGTTACCACACACATTGCGACCCGCGTCTAAATGCGGACCAAGCTCTTGAGTTGGCGTTCTTGATTTCAGAAGAATTGGGAAGCTATCGCCGGGAAGAAGGTGCGCGCCTGGCGGGCTAAACCAACGTCGACTGACGCTGCTGTTATTCTAGAAACAGATTTTATAAGGTCTGCGACGGATAAGCGTTTGGCCATGCTGTGCGGATTTTAAATTCAACGCGCCCAACGTCCAACCTCCAAAGACCAACGTTCAATTTTCCAAGACAGCTTTCATTCTTGAGACACTACCCCAGTTTGGAGTCAGCAAATTTGCAGTTAAACTCCTCGAAATGAGTTTATTGCGCAGGGAATAGCTATTTCGAAGGGGGATATTTATACACGTCCGACAAAAAAGCCGCCCCGATATCCGCGTATCGCGAATGAAGAGGGCGGCCCTGATATTAGGGAAATTTGGCGAAAGCCTAAAGGTCTTTCAGCGCAGCTGCAGGTTTGAACGCAGCCGATGTTTTTGCCTTGGACATCATCATCTGACCTGTCGCTGGGTTACGCATTTCGCGCGATGGACGATGTTTTGCAATGAATTGACCAAAACCGGGCAGAACGATTTTTGATCCGTCGCCTTGTTTCATCTGCGTTGTGACAACTTCGCAAAAAGCATTGAGCATGTCGCCCGCTTCAGCTTGGTTGCATCCAGCTTGATTTGCTAATGCGCCGATAAATTCTTTCTTGTTCATCTGGATTCTCCTCGTGATGACTTGCGCCGAATCTTGTGTCCGGCACTTGATTAAATCCTAACGATTGGGGTTAATGAGTCATTAAAAACCGCGGTTTTATTGGGTTTAATGGTTAATTTTTAGGTAATTCGTTAAGAATTGGCCTTTAGGTTGTCGTTGGCGCGACGAATTCTCATGAGTTTCCGAGAATCCCCGACTGAGTGATTCTCTTGTTTTTTCTTGCAAATATGGCGCGCAGCGGCGTTAAAGCGCTATGACAGACCGAGTGAAAATTGGCCTTATTGGCGCAGGTGTTTTTGCTGGATATCACGCGAATAAACTGTCGGCCCATCCGAGAATTGAGTTTTCTGGCGTTGTGGACCGCAATCCCGTTCATGCCAAGAGTTTGGCGAGCCGCCATAATGTAGAGGCGGTTTCATTGAGGGCTCTATTGCGCAGGTCAGACGCTGTCGTGATTGCGACGCCGGCGAGCACACACGAGCGAATGGCTATCAAAGCCCTAGAAGCTGGGTGTCATTGCCTCATCGAAAAACCACTTGCGACGTCATATGCCGAGATAGATGCGATTACTGCGCTCGCCGCGTCCAAAAAATTGACCGTTCAGGTTGGACATCAAGAACGTATGGTGCTGCGCGCGATAGGGCTGGACGCGGTTGAGGCGCGCCCGCTCAAAATCGAAGCCGTCCGAAATTCAACATATTCAGAGCGGGGAACGGATACGTCGGTCACATTAGATTTGATGACGCATGATATCGATTTGTGCTTCGCGCTCATCCAGCAAATGCCAGAATCTATTGGCGGCGAAGCCCAATGTGTTCGCTCCGACACTCCTGATATGAGCTATGCGCGCCTTACATTTCGCGGGTCGAGGGCGTTTCTGGAGGCGTCACGCGTTGCCGAAAAATCAGAACGCCGCATGAAAATCACCTATAGGTCTGGCACGGTCGATATTGATTTCAATGCAAAGACGCTCACGCATTCAACCCCATTTTCCCTCAATACGGATTTTGCGGGTGATCTGCGTGCACAGGATAGTCTAGGCGCAGCAACAGATGTTTTTGTGCAAGCCATTTTAAATAAGGTGCCCGTGCTGGTTTCAGCCGTCGAAGGCGCCATGGCGGCGAAAGCTGCAATTCAGATTGATGATGCATCTAAAGGGGAGAGATAATGCGGGTATTAAAATGGGGTGGATTAGGGCTTTTGGGCCTTTTAATTTTAGCGGTCGCGCTAAACTGGACGAAAATTCAGCGTCTCCTGACCGTGAACAGTCTCTTTGATGCCGATAAAATCGTTGAGAATTTCTCCTCTATGGATGGTGCCTTCTTGCATCGCGACCTCGCGATTGGCGAGGCAAAACCTTGGGAGGAGGATAT
>CAZKHC010000236.1:0-2409 GCA_964552135.1 uncultured Algimonas sp.
GCCATCTTCGTTTGATGCTTGGATAGGTACCGTCGGGCGGTGGCTACAGGGTTTTCCGATTGTAGACGTCGCACGGTCTCGTCCATAGCATTGCTCCGTCGCCTGGAGGTCTTACGATAATGTTCCTTGAAGGCAGTGTGGGAAGCTTCGTAGGGGCCTGCATCGATGTGGCGGAGCCCTCCAGTGCGGCGCAGATCATCTACCAGGTGGTCCAGGACGTGAAACTTGATGGTTGCCATTTGGGTAGGGTGGAAGCTGCCAAATGTTTCCATGCAGCTTGCTTTAAAGTCTCGTACACACCTGCCGAGCTGGTCTATCTCGGCGTCCTTCCAGGGCACAGAGGAGCCGTACCGCATGGCCTGGATAGTAATGTTCGTGTAAGCCGTACTGAGTATGGTGAGAGGGGCGGTGTCAACCTCGCCGCAGCAGCGGTCGAAGAAAGCAGCAATAAAAGGGAACACCATGTCGAGGGCGCGGTAGTCCTTTGCTTCGAGCATGCCACGGAGGCCGTCGTTTGTGAAGATGCCGTTCAGCGAGGAACCCTTTTCTCCGCTGGAGAAGTCGATGTGGAGACCGCGAGCGTAAGAGTCCTGCTCCATGGCTGCGAGGATGTTGTTAGCACCGCGTAGGAGGGAAGTGCGGATGGCATAGAAGGGGCGGGGGAGTCCTGTGGTTGTGCCCACGGAGCTGTAGTGTTGTTCGGAGCTGAGGCGGGCCATCATGCAAACCTTGAGCAGTTTGGAGATTCCGAGATGGAAGTTATGAAGGGGCTCGAAGGTGAAGATGGAGTAGATGTCGGTCTGGGGCATGGTCCATACCAGGGGGCATTGCTCGATGAAGGCTTCGTAGTTTGCCAGAGATGCACTGGAGAGTGCCTCCACGGATGAATGCATGGAAGTGCGAGCCCTGGCTGTGAAACCCTGCATTCTTTCCTCCCGTGCCAGTTCCCTGTGACTTCGGGAGGAGTGCCTGCGCTGCAGAGTGTCCGCCCGGGTGCGTTCGAGGAAGGTTTGTGTGCGGTTGAGGGAATGAGCGGGGACGTGGCAGCGATGGCAGGGCTGCTGGACGTTGGTGCCGTGTTTTATACCGGAGGCGTCCTTTGCTTCCGGGATGTCGGAGATGTAGTTGGTGAGGATGGGGTGGCAGCAGAGGGTATCACCGGTGCTGTCTGTGCAGGTGAAGCCTTTGGAGGTGAGGTCCTGGAGGGGGGCGAGGATGTATTGGAGGGATTCGTGGAGGAGTGCCATGCGGAGAGGGCGGGCGTTAGCGGAAGAGGTCTGGGGGAGTATGTCGTCCGGATAGTCGTCTTCTATCCGGTCGAGGGATACGGGGAGGTAGCCGACGAGTGTGAGGCCGGAGTGGATGCAAGCGCGGCGGAGGGGTTCGGAGAAGTTTTGGAGGGTGATGTGAATGGGGTAGGCGACAAGACCGGAGGTTTTGAGGCTGGTAGTAGTTTTATCGGAGTATAGTTGTAGGTGTCCTACGAAACATACAGGCGAAGAACTACTACCATCTGTCCAGAAGACATCGGTCCGTGAGTCGGACATGACAGAGCTACGGACCGCGTCGTGGACGTTTGCGGCGTAGTTGGTCTCCATGGGATGCGAGTACAGGGCTTCGCCGGCCTGGTTGAAACGCTGCTGTGGGAGATACAAGGTATTTCCACGGTTAGCCAGGTTCAATTGCTCCCTGAGGACGGTCAAGGCGTCACGGTAGTACAGTGTTGTGGTGAACTTACCGTCGGAGTCGCCAATTGTGGTTTTGTTGAAGCCGAAGCGCTCGAGCTGCCCCTCAACGAGGCGGGCAGAGACTTGACTGCATTGTGTAGCAGACTGAATGCGCTGGTTGAAGATGTCGATGGAAAAGTCGGGGTCTCGCAAGATGGAGAGGACCTCGTTGACAGTGTCCGAGCCCATCTTGCTGCGGATAGCGGCGAAGGAGATGGCCATGGACTGCACGAGGATGTGCTCTTTGGCGTACGAGGTTTGGTCGGGTGCGGCGGGTGGGGGTGAGGTGTCGAGGAGAGGGTCGGGTGGGGGGGAGGTGGGATCATAAGGGGAAGGGGAAGCGATGTCATCGGGGGTGGAGATGGTATGGGAGGGAGGTGGTTTCGTTTGGGGGGCGAGGTTGCGGTGGCGACAACGCTGCTGGTGGCGACTCAAGGAGTAGTGGGAGGAAGCGAAGTAAGGGCAGGGGCGGTGCTTGCAGATCGGCATCTTAATGATGAGGGGATGGAAGATGGGGAGGGTGGTGGTAGGAGCGGGGGAGAAAGGGAGAGCGTCGGGAGGGGAGAGTTACATGCGGTGGGGGTAAGGAGAAGGAGCACTTCGTGGTCTATGCGGGGATTAAAAGGAGCCGTTTCACTTGCTGCACGTGTCACGTGATGCATTACACATATGTCGGTAATGT
>CAZKHC010000237.1:0-2383 GCA_964552135.1 uncultured Algimonas sp.
GGTTGCCGCCTCTATTGAAATTGATTTCAACTTCAACGAACCGACTCTACACCCGATTAAATTTCCAAATTCAAATACTTCAAAATGAAATATTTCAGTCTGAAATATTTTGTATTCGGGCGAAACATGCCTTCATTTGATACACTTCTGACCAACCGCCTAGTGTTCTGTCAATCAAACACAATGCTACATTAGGACTCAAAATGAGCTTTCCCCCTCTAAAATCAATTCGCGTCTCAGTCTTGCTCATCGGCTGCCTAGCCACGACCAGCCATGCAGCAGATGTAACGCCTTACTTAAATGCTGGGCTGGGCGTTCTCGATGATGATAGCCGCTCTGATTTCAATGGATTAATATCCGGAACAGTTAGAGGGGGAGTTGAAATTGGCCGCTATTTTGCCCTAGAGGCAGAAGGCCAATTTGGACTGCTGACGAAAGAAGAAACTTTTACAATCACACCAGAAAGGCGCGACGAACGACGCGCGAAAATCGACACCCAACTGGGCATATTTGCCGTCGGAAGAGCGCCTCTCTCGGAAGCCTTTTCACTGCACGGCCGTATTGGATATGGAAGCTACAAATTAGATGTAAAAACGGATCAGTTCTTTCAGGACGAAATTCCGTCAACAATTGAAGGAACCTTTGAACAAAATGGCGTCATTCTGGGTGTGGGCGGACAATATTTATTCGGAAGCAAAAAGGTTGATGGTGTAAGATTTGACGCCAACGTCCTCATTGATTCAGATGGCGTGGAAAGCGAAACAGGACTCCCCACAATCGAAGGTGTTCCGGGGATTACCTTTTCTTATGTCCGCAAATTTTAACGCGGCGCGCTCTAGCAAAGACAGTCCTATGCTCGTAGTCTCCGAGCATGCCCACGCTTCAAAACGATAGACATGAAAAATGGCTCGCCCGAAGTGCGGCGCGGCGGCGACGGAAAATGCTCTTTGACGACATTGCGGCGGAGCGTCTCATCTCGCATTTTCCAGATGACTTCTCGCAATCTATAATCGCGGGCTTCGCGCCGATTGGCGATGAAATTAATCTCTGGCCCCTTCTGCAACATTTGCGAGATGCAAATCGCATCATCGGCCTGCCGGTTACAGAAGAAAAGCCCGCCCCTCTTACCTTTCGGCAATGGACTGAAAATTGCGAAATGGCTTGCGATAAATATGGGATTCAATATCCCAAAAATGGCGCAGTTATAACCCCAACGCTCATCCTTCTTCCGCTGCTCGCATTTACGCCGCGCGGAGACCGGCTGGGTTATGGCGGCGGGTATTATGACCGCACGCTTGCCAATCTTAGGGCGAAAACGCGGGCGGAGGGCGAAATTTTTGCTTGCGGAGTTGCCTATGCGGGGCAAGAGGTGGACACACTTCCCACCGATGATCATGACGAACGTCTGGACGGGATTTTAACCGAAGATGGATTTAGGCGTTTTACATGAAATTTGCATTTTTCGGAGATGTCGTAGGCCGGTCCGGCCGTGAAGCCGTCAAGCGCCACCTTCCCGGATTAAAATCCAAACTTGGCCTCGACGCTGTTATCATTAATGCGGAAAACGCCGCAGGCGGATTTGGCATCACGCGCGCCACCGCTGAGGAGCTATTTGACGCGGGCGCAGATATACTGACCCTTGGCAATCACACATTTGACCAAGCCCAAGGCATTAGCGTTATCGACAATGATCCGCGTATTTTACGCCCCTGTAATTACCCGCAAGGCACAACGCCGGGACGCGGCGCAGGACTGTTTGAGGTGAACGGATTTCAGCTTCTTGTTGTCAATGTGCTCGGCAGCGTTTTTATGGACCCGCTTGACAATGCCTTTCACGCGGTTGAGCGCGAGCTTGAGGCCGCGCCGCTTGGCGCGGTGGCCGATGCGGTGCTGGTAGATGTCCACGCCGAAGCGACGTCCGAGAAAAATGCAATGGGGTATTTTTGCGACGGCCGCGCGAGCCTTGTAGTCGGCACGCATCAACATGTCCCGACGGGCGACGCACGCATTTTGCCAAATGGTACGGCCTACCAAACCGACGCCGGCATGTGCGGGGATTATAATTCCGTTATTGGCATGGAGGTCGAAGAACCCATTCGGCGCTTTACAACGAAAATGCGCGGCGGAAGATTTACCCCGGCTAGCGGCGCCGGGACGCTTTGCGGCGTTTATGTGGAGACGGGCGCAAACGGCCTTGCAACCCGCGTTGAACCTATTCGCATTGGCGGGCAATTGGCGGCAGCCATCCCAGAGTAAGGAACTATCGCAGCCCATCTGCTTGCCCCCACTGCCTCCCCCCGTTAAAGCCCTGTCAAACGAATTTACGACAAAAGGGTTTCCCATGGCAGGTCATTCCAAATGGGCCAATATTCAGCATCGCAAA
>CAZKHC010000238.1:0-2378 GCA_964552135.1 uncultured Algimonas sp.
CACACCTTCAGCCTTTTCTCCTGTAATAAACTACAGTTCATCTACCTATTCTTCACGCAACCGCGCCACACGTCACCGAACATCCATAGGCCCCACACCACACGCAACACCCCCGCCCGCACCCGCAATGAGGGTTTCAGTTCTCTTCCTCTCGTGCCTCCTGGTCGCTTGCTACGCACAGACCGCGCCCACGTCTCAACTAAAGCACACATCCCACACTTTGGATCTCCCCGTATCCGATAATAATGTCGATGTCGACGCTAGTGTTCCGTCTGTTGCCCTAGTGAACTCGGGTGCGGATGGAGATACAGATGCAGATGATGCCGTATTGGATGACAAGGAATCTGACATTGATGCGGTGTCGATAAGGGTTAAAGGCAGGAAGCGTGGTGGTCGTGGTCGTGGCAAGAATGGCAAGCGCAATCGCGGTGGGAGGCGCAATCGTCGCAGAGGTGTTGACAAGTTCCCCAAGTTCTGCACCTGTAAGAGGGCACATGGCCCACCGGGCGTCTGTTACGACTTCATCGGTCGCCGCCGTAGCCGCCGCTGCAAGGGGCGCACGTGCACACCTAAGTATGAGTGTGTGTCTGTAGCACATAGGAACGGCAGGAGGCGCCGCACACCGAAAGGTCATAATGTTTGCATCAAGCGTGTGTCTACGAGGAAGGTTGTTCCGTTGAAGAGGAGGAGATTCCATGGAAAGAATCGTTTCTGCCGTTGGGTTAAGACTCCGAGCATGGTTTTCTATGTGCCGTACGTTGGTGAGCTTCATTAGGAGCAGGCTAGAATTCGCACCAGGGCGGAGGGGCCTGCAGACTACACACCACCTGATCTTGGTCATGACAAATATCCAAATATCCAAATATCCAAGCAGCCGGCCACTCTGTTATATTCGTTACAACGTAGGACTGCACTTGGATATTTAGCATTGTTGCTTGCGGTCGGGGCAAACCCCACGCCAACCTCTCACATGCTGATGCCCACAGACTGCCGCCTGTAGCTATGCTGTCCACCTCTTCCATTCACAGTTTAACCACCTCCCACAACTCACATAATCCCATATCACACACAACATACACACACACACCCACACACCTCACACAAACCTTTATAGAACAACACCCAATAAATTGCAATCGGTGCATGGCGTTCAATAACGCCCTTGTTAGCAAATTCTATTCTGTTCGAGATCTATGCGCTGTTTGTCGCGTATACACTTCTGAACATATATGTATTTAAACTTGGGGTCAATCACATTCAAGGACATATTATGTTAGGGCAGACCCGGAAGCTTTCCCGAACCTGTACCGTCGTGGAGGGATTATTTAAATTCAAACAACTACAGGTTAACAGCTCACAGCCACACCTACACCTACACCTACAGCTACATTTGAAAGTGGTACGCCGAATGTAAAATATTAGAAAACGCACAGCAGTGTCACAGGTGCAAGGACGCACAGTGCGTAATTTGTGTGACGGAAGGTTGTGCAATAAGTCTTATAGATAGGGGGTGTAGAGAAAGGAGGGAGGTAATATGGAGTGGGTGCGGAAGTGTGTGGAATGGGACATAGGGGTGGGGAATGAAGTGTAATGTACACTTGTGTGTGCTTCCAAGCTTCCGTCACAACAGCATGTGGATTGTCATGGTACCAGATTTCGGAAAGAGAGTCATCATCGTGGAAACACTTCCATGTGCAGTCCATTAGAGGTAAGTTTTACATTATCAGTTCTATATACGCTACCGTTTCCTACCGGATCCCCCACCCTATCGATATCCCTCAACGTTTTTTCTATCCATCTCACTCTACCTTTTCTACACAATAACAGGTGCAATCCAACACAATACAGACAACAGACAACAGACAACCCCCAACCTTATGTGACCCCCTCTTTTTCGTTGCATTGTAACTACTGTCCTCTATCTCTCCATGTATTGAAACTGTACCTATTCATAAAACACCAGCACAGCATGTTCCGTAAAACTCTATGGTTATGTGGCCCAGTTCCCTCTGTAAGGGATCAGCAGTTGCTGATCACAGTTCGGTTCAGCGTCCGAACGAAAATGCAGACGTATCATTGCCATCCCTTGGAACGCAAGAATCGGTATTATTGGCTAGCGCTGTAGCGATTGCATTTGTAGTCATTGTAGTTGATGGGTGATGTCGTGAGGTTAGATAAAAAGAAATGCAAACAAGCAAAGAGGCAACCGATTTTACAGTGCCATCTCTCTCCCACTGGCAAAGCAGGTAGAGGCCAAACAGAGGAGTACTTATATCTAGCTGAAGGTGTGAGCCGCTAACCTTGAACTCCAACACCACCACCCCACACCTTCAGCCTTTTCTCCTGTAATAAACTACAGTTCATCTACCTATTCTTCA
>CAZKHC010000239.1:0-2371 GCA_964552135.1 uncultured Algimonas sp.
TTGAGTGTCTGGTGCCAACGTTCGATCTTCCCTTGCGTCTGCGGATGATACGGCGCGCCGCGAACATGGCTCAGCTTGTCCAAGGTCCATTTGGCAGGGCGCGATGAGCGCTCTACCAAACGGATAATCTCTAACTTCTCTGATGCTGGATATCTCATTCGATATCCTCCCCATCCCCGATCATGCTTTTTTTTAAGTAGCCGGTTCTCTAGGGTCAGTTCGGCTACGCATTCCTTTAGCTCGCAGGCCTCAGACTGCAGCCCTTTGACTTCAGCTGTATTGGCTTGGCAAACAATATCGCCTGCTAGCCGTTTCTTGCCAGCCTCCAAAAAGTCCTTCGACCATTTATAATATATGCCTTGAGATATACCTTCGCGCCGGCATAGCTCTGCAACGCTCTCTTCACCTCGCAGCCCATCCAGTACAATACGGATTTTCTCTTCAGCACTATACTGCTTACGGGTTTTACGTTTGATATCTTTTACAATCCGCTCACCGGATGTTTGTTTATTGCGTCTCATCTTTCTCTCCATGAGATTAAAGATGAGCGAAACGTCTCTCTTAGCCCAGACCTAAATCTGAGACACAAGCGCTGACGTCAGACACCCTACACAGCACGATGCTGTATAGAAATATACTATATAAAACAATATCTTAAAGTAGTCAAATTTGGTTTTGTAGCACAGTGAGTTGCGTAGTTTGTGGCACATGGAGATGTTGTTGTTAAGGTGGTCGTACTTAGAAAGATATGAGTTGGAATTTAAATGACCTTAGAATGTTAGTAATCTGTTTTGATTTTATTTAGCAAGACCGGCTTTTCTATAGGCTCTTGGGGAGAGTTCATATTTGGCTTTGAAAGCGCGGCTGAAATGTGTTGTGTCGCTAAACCCCCATGAAAAACATATTTCGGAAATACTGCGGTGCGAAAGAAGAGAGTTAGACAAGTCAATGTGAGCTGACTTCAACCTTTCATTCCATATGAAACGACTAGGCGTTATGCTCTCTCTCTCAAATAACGTATGTAAATATCTCTCTGATATATTCTGTGACGTAGCAATCATGTGTAAATCTAATTGTGGGTCGCGTAGGTTTTGAGAAATAAATTGTTTGATACGTAGAAGCTGAGTGGCTTTGTTTCGAGGTGCACGCTCCATTTCTGACGTCGCTTCACGGATAGAACTTGTAAGTAGGGACACAAAAGTTTCGGCAACTTGATTTTGAGTTTGTTTATCTAGGGCGTCAGTTTCATTAAAGAGTGTTTGTGCAAACTTCGTCGTAATTTGCGTAATCCCTTTGCCGCCTTTGACATGCAAGGCAGTGAGGGTTTCTGGCGATTGAAGATGTTTCTTTAAATACTCTCTGGGAACTTTAATAACCAATTGCGACAAGCGATTTGCAAAATGCAAATGATAAGGCATCGTTGAATCATATATCGTGAAATCCCCGGGGTTGAGAATAACCTCGCGGTCAAGCTGCCTTATCGTGGAAGAACCTGCCGTCTGGACGCTTACAATGAAATCATCATCTGATGATTGGGAAATACTGCTATCAGTTCTGAAGACGTCATAGGCATCAGTTGTAATTGTTGATATCCCAAGGTCGCCGACTGAACGGGCTCTGAGTTCTCCAAAAAAATCGTCGCGTGACATTCCATTACAATCAAGCTCGACGAAAGTTTCGCTGATAAATTGTCGCCAAAGTTCCGCTTTCTTGCCGCCGAGTAGTTTTTTAGTTGTGTAATATTTATCCATATTACGGGTCCTTGAGGCGTTTGTGCCGCTGTTTTCAGTATCTAGTCTGTTCAGTTTGAGTCAAGTTTTTGTTCGGAGTCGAGCATGCAGATTAAATTTAACATGTTAAATAAGTAATGTAAATAAACATGTTGAGGTATCGTTTTGAGCTCAGGTGAAACAGTCAATTTAAAGAAATGTCCTATGCATATGGCTGAGGGGTGGGAGCCACCAGTTCCAGCCTGGAGCTCTGATATGGCTGCTGATGCTCGAGCAGAAGTTCTTTATATAGGCATTCAAAACCCGACATCTGAGGCTATAGAATCTTTAAATAAGATTATGGCATCACTACCGCCGCCAAAATCAGACCTTGCGATGTTTACGGATCGGTCTGGGCATAAAAATTATACGATGATTGCCTATTTTGAAAGCTCGGCAGAGCATGTCCAGTGGGAAGACGCCAGTGGGTTCTCGGCATGGTGGGACTCTGATGCGCATCTCAATGCAGAATATGGGCTTTGGATGGAACGCTATGCATTTGCGCCAGGGCAATTTGAAACGCTTATTTCATCGCCAGATGGGCGCGAAGGTATTGCGCGTCAGTTCGAAGATAGTGTCGGCCCCATTAGAGAGCACGCTTA
>CAZKHC010000240.1:0-2360 GCA_964552135.1 uncultured Algimonas sp.
GGTGGATTATAGCCATCTTCCGCCTAATCCGGAGGTCAATGCCTGGGTTCATATTCATCATGATGACACTGTAACCGTTCGCATTGCGCGCTCCGAAATGGGGCAAGGGACTGCAACAGGCCTCTCGCAGCTCGTAGCCGAAGAATTAGGTTGTGACTGGGATAAAGTCACCTTTGAGTTCCCGACGCCTGCTGAAAATGCGCGGCGTGACCGTGTCTGGGGGAGTTTCGGAACGGGCGGGAGTAGCGGCATTAGGAGATCTCACCAATATGTGCGCGAGGGCGGGGCTGCAGCGCGTATGATGTTAGTCGAGGCCGCCGCCAATCGTTGGGAGGTGCCGGTCAGTGAATGCAGCGTTGATAATGGCTTAGTCAGTCATAAGGGATCGGGCCAAAGCGCGCGATTTGGAGAGCTTGTTGAGGCCGCATCTAAACTCACACCGCCAACCGAGATTACGTTAAAGGACAGCAAAGACTGGACAATTTCCGGTCAACCCAAAAAGAGATTGGACACGGCAGATAAGCTCACCGGTGCCTTAAAATACGGATCGGATTTGACGTTTCCGGGCATGCTCTGCGCGAGTGTTAAAGCCTGTCCGATATTGGGCGGGACTCTAAAAACTTTTGATGAAAGCGCGGCGATGTCTATGTCGGGCGTTAAAAAGGTTCTGCAGATCGATGAAGCGGTTGTCGTGGTGGCTGACACGTGGTGGCAAGCCCACACAGCGCTCGAGGCCATGCCGATAGAGTGGGACGGCGGAAACCTCGCCAATTATTCAAGTGATGACATCAATGCTCTGTTGGACGAGGGTTTAACGGCCAAAGAGACCTATACAGGAAACCAAGGCGGTGATGTGGACAAAGCCATGAAGGCGGCGGTCAAAACCATTGAAGCGACCTATAATTTTCCGACTCAAAACCACGCAACCATGGAGCCCATGAACGCCACCGCTCTTTGGACTGCGGATAAGTGTGAGGTCTGGTGTCCGACTCAGAACGGGGAAGCCGCCCTACGCGAAACGATCAAAGCGTCGGGCCTGAGCGCCGAGCAATGCGACGTTTACAAAACCATACTTGGCGGTGGTTTTGGGCGACGAGGAAAGTCGGACTATGTTGGTCAAGCTGTGAAGATTGCTAAGGAAATGCCGGGCACGCATATCAAGCTGCAATGGTCTCGCGAAGAAGATATGCTGCAAGGCTTTTATCACCCGATCACCAAATGCAAAATGAAAGGCGGATTAGACGAAGACGGCAATCTGTCTGCCCTCAATATGAAATTGTCAGGACAATCTATATTGGCCACACTTGCGCCTGCCGCCTTGGTAAATGGGATTGATTATGCGACCTTCCAGGGACTATTACCGTCAGGCGTTGATCCTCGGGTTGAAGATCAAACACTGAAATATAAATTTCCAAACTTTCATATTCACCACGCCATGCGAAACCCGCCCATTCGGCCCGGCTTTTGGCGCGGCGTGAATCTCAATCAGAACACGCTCTATCTGGAGTGTTTTTTGGATGAAATGGCTCATGCCGCAGGTAAGGATGCTCTCGATTTTCGCCTTGCCATGCTCAAAGATGAGCCAAAGATGGCCGCAGTTCTCAAAGCCGTCGCCGATAAAGGGGGTTGGGGCTCAAATGACGGAAAACATAGAGGCCTTGCCAATATCTATGGATTTGGCAGTTATGTCGCAGCCTGCGCCGAAGTTAGCATTAATGAGGACGGTACGGTCAAGATGGAAAAAATCACGGCCGCGACCGATCCTGGATATGCCGTCAATCCCCAACAAATCGAAGCGCAAATTGAAGGCTCATTCGTCTATGGGTTATCGGCCATGTTATTTGGTGAGATCACCTATCGGGATGGTCAACCCGAACAACGTAATTTCGACACTTATAACTCGATGCGGATTAAAGACATGCCAAAAGTCGACTCCATCATTATGCCGTCCGGCGGATTTTGGGGCGGTGTCGGAGAACCCACAATCGCTGTCGCCGCACCGTCAGTCGTCAATGCTATTTTTGCCGCGACAGGTAAACGGGTGCGCAAATTCCCGATGAATGACGTCGATTTACGCGTATAGGATTTCTTGTTGTATTTGCGCTTATTGATTAATTCGAATGGCAAAATTCCTAAGGTCCGCTTTTGGGGAGAAGTAGACATTAGAATTTACTGCCGATTTCCAAACTTACACGCTTTCACAAAGTTTTTTCCCGAAATAAACGTCTATCTTCCCACTTCTTAACCTCGGGTATCCGTCAATTGTAAAAACATAATCCACACATCCAAAACCCATGTCATATTTAAATGGTTCTTTCAGACATGGGACAGGTAGGAGCTCACCTCGTTTCATTTGCTTT
>CAZKHC010000241.1:0-2306 GCA_964552135.1 uncultured Algimonas sp.
CTTTGGACACCATCGCCGGATCGCATTGAAAACAGCCAGATGTACAAATTTATACAATGGCTGTCGCGAGAACGCGGTCTGGATTTTCAGGACTATGAAAGTTTGTGGCAGTGGTCTGTCGACAACATAGACGATTTTTGGGAATCTCTTTGGCAGTTCTACGACGTCAAAAGTTATACACCTTATAGCCGCGTTCTGGGCGAGCGCTCAATGCCGGGAGCAGAATGGTTTCCGGGGGCGACCCTCAATTTTGTCGATCAGGTATTTCGCCACGCCAATTCCAAAATGCCGGCCATCCGTTTTGCCTCAGAAACATCGCCTTTGCTGGAGCTATCCTGGAATGAGCTGAAAAAAAAAGTTGCTTCCGTTGCCGGTTATTTGCGGCGAATAGGCGTAACAAGAGGGGATAGAGTTGCGGCTTATTCTCCTAATACACCGGAGACGATTATCGCCTTTTTAGCCGCAGCAAGCCTTGGCGCTGTCTGGTCATTATGTGCGCCCGATATGGGTAAAAACTCCATTATTGACCGCTTTAAACAATATAAGCCGACCGTGTTGTTTGCGGTCTCGCAAAATCATTTTAATGGTAAAACAATTGATCGCCAGGATTATGTTCGTGATGTGGCAGCAGCGCTACCCAGCCTGAAGCACTTGGTTTTAATCTCGCCTGTTCGCCCGGATGCTAGCGCTGCAATCGGTTCGGCGCAAACGGTCTCTCTATGGCAGGATATTATTGACAAACCGGCCGAGTTAAAAATTGAACCCGTCAATTTTGATCACCCTTTATGGGTTGTCTATTCTTCTGGAACGACAGGTCTCCCAAAGCCCATTGTCCATAGTCACGGCGGCATCAAGCTGGAACAATTAAAGTCGGGCGGGCTGCACGGGGATATTGGTCCCGGTGATGTCTATTTCTGGTATACAAGCAGCGGCTGGATTATGTGGAACTCTCAACTAGGCGCGATGGCTGCGGGCGCTACAGTTGCCATCTATGATGGTAGTCCGGCGACGGATAATTGGACCGTGCTCTGGCGGTTTGCCAGCGAGGCTAAGGCCACAACATTTGGCCATGGAGCGGCGTTTTACACAAGCTGTATCAAGGCAGGTGTTGTGCCTCGTAATGTTGCCGATTTGTCCGCTATCCGAACGATTGGATCAACAGGGTCACCTTTGTCTGAGGAAGCCTATGAGTGGATCTACCGTGAACTCGGCCCTGATACCTGGCTGGCGCCCGTGTCAGGCGGAACGGATTTTGCCGGCGGGTTTGTCGGCGGTTGCGTGATTTTGCCAGTCTATAGCGGAGAAATGCAGTGCCGGTATTTGGGGTGCGATATCCATGCCTTTAACGAGGCTGGAGAGCCTGTATTTGGCGAAGTTGGTGAACTGGTTTGCAAACAGGCAACCCCCTCAATGCCGCTCCATTTTTTAAATGATGAGAACGGTCAGCGCTATCGAGACAGCTATTTTGACGTCTATCCCGGTATTTGGCGGCATGGAGACTGGATGAGCATAACTGAGCGCGGCGGCGTTATTATTTATGGCCGCTCTGATGCGACCATTAATCGAAAAGGCGTTCGTATCGGAACCTCTGAAATTTATGCCGGCGTTGAAGCTCAGTCTGAAGTGCTCGACAGCTTGATCGTTGACTTGGAATTCCTGGGCCGAGAAAGCTATATGCCTTTATTTGTGGTACTTCGGAATGGATTGAAATTGGATAACGTTCTGCGTCAACGGATTAATGACGCAATTAAAAACCTGACATCAGCCTGGTTTATTCCGAATGATATTTTTCAGGTTGATGAAATTCCGCGAACTTTGTCCGGAAAAAAACTGGAAGTACCTATCAAAAAAATACTCCTGGGCGAGGCGGCCAAAAAAGTTGCGAACCCTGACAGTGTTTCCAATCCGGACGCGCTTGATTGGTTTGTTCGATTTGCCAAAAAACAAGCATAAGGATTGATCATGACGACGGGAAAACTCGCTGGTAAAACAGCTTTAATTACTGGGGCCAGCCGAGGCATTGGAAGGGCAATCGCTGAATCTTTTGCAGGCGAAGGTGCCGACTTGGTGCTTTGTGCAACCAGCCTGAAAGGTTTGGTAGATGTGGTCGAAGCGACGTCAAAGTCAGGCGTAAAAGTGACACCTCTCGCGGCAAATCTAAGTATTGAAAGGGACATTGATACCCTTTTTGAAGGTGCCGTTGAGGCTGTCGGCCAGATTGATATTCTGGTCAATAATGCCGGAATTTATCATGCGAACAAATTCGAAGACTACACTCTGGAAGATCTTGATCGTTTGATGCGGGT
>CAZKHC010000242.1:0-2303 GCA_964552135.1 uncultured Algimonas sp.
CGGTTCAAAGAAGCCATCGAATAGCTCATAAAATTAAGGCCGGGACAGTCTGGATTAATGCCTTCCGAGCTGTAAGTGCAAATGTGCCATTTGGTGGCTATAAACACTCCGGGTTGGGCCGTGAGAATGGTATTGATGCAATAAAAGAATATACTCAAGTCAAATCCGTTTGGATCGAGACGACAGGAGCAACACAGGACCCGTTCAACATTGGTTGAATTTTTATTGGATAGAGTGCCTGATAATTGAATATATCGGGATAGCGATATATTAGAGCTCATATCTAAGCGACGGCATTTCGACGCCTATCAGCATTGAACTTCGCAATTATTCCAGGGTGTCAGAGACTCTAAATCAAACAGGTAAAAATAAGGGGCGAGACAGAAGCCCTCCCCTCACTCCTCAGAGAGTTTTGGTGAACCAAATTGATGGTTTATTATTTTTGTAAAAACCCACCCACCGACAATACCGGCCAAGACCTGGGCTGAAAACCCAAATATACCTCTTGCGCCACTAATCGGAATCGTTTGGAAATTTTTATACATAAGACCCAAAATGAGCGCCATTGCCGCCCCTCCGGCTATCAGGAATGCCCATTTCGCCAATGGTTTAAGTATAAGCCGTGCTACACTCGCAAACAAAAAAGCAATAGCTAATGCGATAGCGATAATATTACTGTAAGGTGTAAATGCTTTTCCCTTTGTAAGCATGCCGAATAAATCAGCAAGAGTCATACTAAGCCGGTCTACTAACGACACATCAACGCCGTGATAAGCAATAACAAATTGCGTTGAAAATATACTTGCCAATATAAATGTACTTATACAGGCGAATATAAAAGCCAGCATAATTTTTATAAGTGATTTAACGTAGTGCATCTGAAACACCCTGAATAATGTCCATAAAATGATTTCACCTATTACAATATTCGTATATCATACTAAATAAACCTAAGAGAAAAATCAATGCGTTGCGCCTTGTCAAAATTGTTTATTTTCATTCCGGTATTACTCACCGGTTGCAATGACGGAGTTTCCGATATTGGAGAAAAAACAAGTCAGGAATGGGGACGTGTTGAGGCCGCCTCGGTAAATTATGATATCGAAACCGTTGCCAGCGGTCTTGACCATCCGTGGTCTATGACCTTTCTAAATGATGGCGAATTTTTAGTAACTGAAAGGATTGGTGTTCTCAATCACATTTCAGCTTCAGGTACGAAAACTCCTATTCTTGACCTTAGAAAAGATGAAACAGCGCCCGTGCACACCAAGCCTGGTATGCAAGCTGGACTTTTCGATGTCTCGCTACATCCTGAATTTGCAACTACACGGTGGGTGTATTTGTCCTATGCCGCCGAAGTCGAGAGTGGCAATGCACTGCGATTAATACGGTACACACTAGGCCCAGATAACAAATCTTTAAGTGATAAGAAAACACTGTTTACAACCGTACCTCCGCGTATCCAATCCAATCATTTTGGTGGCCGGATCACATGGCGAAATGACGGTACGCTTTTACTGACACATGGCGATGCATTTCACTTTAGAGAGAAAGCACAAGACCTTGACAATCATTTCGGAAAAATCGTGCGGCTTAATGATGACGGCACTGTGCCCGCAGATAATCCTTTTGTCGGACAAGACAATGCCTTGGATGATATCTGGACATACGGCCATAGAAATCAACAAGGCTTGATAACCCTAACCGACGGGCGTGTTTTAGAGCATGAACACGGGCCTGCAGGCGGTGATGAGATTAATATTATCACGGCTGGTAAAAATTACGGCTGGCCTGTGGCGAGTTACGGATTGGATTATTCCGGTGCCCGTATATCCCCGTTCGAAGCCTATCCAAAGACAGAGCAATCAGTTTTGCATTTCACACCATCCATCGCACCGTCAGGGTTTACCCAGTATCATGGCGACAAATTCCCCGAATGGAACGGAGATTTGTTTATCGGGGCACTGGTTTTAAAACATGTCAGATATATAGACATGAATCCGGATGGATCTTTTGGATCCCAAGCGGAAATCTTTACCGAACTCGATAGCCGCGTTAGAGATATCAGAACAGGCAAAGACGGATATCTCTACCTCTTAACCGAAACTAAAGGTAGCGCCGAAAGCAAGCTCCTACGGGTAATACCAAAGAAATAACTTAGAAAACCCAGAGTGATGGTGCGCCTAGCTTTATAGGCACCTTTGTTACTGCATTTTGTTACCATCTCAAATTCAATGGGTGACAACATCCTGTTGTTAACCTGCCTGCGTTTTGGGTTGTAAACCAGAAAAAAGGCGGCGGAA
>CAZKHC010000243.1:0-2294 GCA_964552135.1 uncultured Algimonas sp.
CCAATGAGTAAGCGAAACTTGGCTGGTTCCCAAGCTTTTTTCTAAAAATGGCGCAGGTATCATCCGACGCCATTTCGAGAACTTCAAAAATGATCCCACCACACAGGACCACTCAAGTTGCTCAGAGATTAGAAATTCTGCTTAAGCGTAACAAAAATTTGACGCCCTCTTGGGTCATGGACTTCTTGATCAAATAACGGCCGAGCTGTCAGGGCTGGAGGGTCCGTATCAAATAAATTAGTAACACCAACACCAAAGTTCGTGCCATCAAATCCTAAGAACTCATCCAGCTGGACATTCCATCTCGCGTCAATGGTTAATTGATCGTCGATAGCATTGCCAGTTTGGTCGTCTTCATAAGACCCGATATAGCGTCCCGTAAGGTTGACATTATGAATGCCTTTATCGAGCGTTACACCCGCATTAGCCTTAAAGTCAGGGGTCGAGCCAAATCCATTAGAAAAGTTTCGACTCCCTTTAATATCACCAAATTCAGACGAATTGAAACGAGTAATAATAGTACTAGACGCATCCAAAGTTATTTCTGAATCGCTAAACGCATCAAATCTATACCGACCCACAATATCAAATCCTGACGCCTGCGCGCTGCCTTGGTTTTCAAATTGCGCAATAGCAGTCGCCGGTTGCCCGACACCATCCCGTGTCGCTCGGTCTCCAGGCAGACGGCCTGCAAACACTTCGTCAAAAATGAATTGAGGGTCAGCACCTGGAAGAATTAATCCGTTATAATCATAGTTCCAGTAATCAACGGAAAGACTTAATCCAGAGTTATTTCTAATAATACCGCCAATATTAAAGTTCTCAGCCGATTGCGGCGTCAAATCTGGAGATCCTTGTGTTACAACCGTGATAATGAAGGCACCGCCCCCGGGATCGGCAGGATCATTAATGGTGGCACTGGAAACAACGCCTGCAGCTTGCCGAATAGACGGAGCTTGGAATGATGTGCCATATGAGCCCCGAATAGCAATGTTATCGGTGACATCAAATTTGGCAGAAAGTTTAGGATCTAAGGTATCTCCGCCCTCGCTGGTTCCATAATCTTCAAAACGCAACGCCCCTTGAACTTCTAACCGGTCTGTGATCGGTAGGACAACCTCCCCAAATAGAGCATAGACATCTTGCGTTCCAAATACGGCAGGCACTGTTATATTTAAGCGATTAGTCCCAGCCTGAAAACGACCATCAGGAATATCTTCCAGATCAATTTTTCTATATTGACCGCCAACGGCAAGAGAAATGTTCCCACCTCCGAGTTCAATCCCTGTGTCACCACTTAAAATACCTTCGGCGACAGCCTGCGTCACTTGCGCTGAGTCATTACGGATAAGCGCGAAGGTATCAATAACATCTTGGTTATTGGCCGCGACTGAAACCCCATCACGCGGAGAGACCAATCCTGGATTAGCGATACGTGTACCAAAGGGGTTGAAAAAGCCGCCTATAATTGCATCCTGAAAAGCTGGAATATCATACTCATTTGGCTGAGCTCTGGAAAAATCTGAATTAGCCCAAACATAACTACCTGTTAAAACCCAATCATCATTTATATTATAATCAAATCCACCCGTGAGGCGTAAGTTTGTAAATACGGTTTGAATATCTTGTAGATTTTCAGCATCTGCATCAGCGCCGAATGGACGGCCGCGGAAAATAACATCAACCGCTTGCAAATTGGGATTTGCCGCAAAGGCATCGGGCCCAGCGTAAGTTATGCCTCCATTTCCATCTGAAACAAAAAAGTTAAAAGGATGCGCTTCAGGAACTAAAAACCCGCCCCCAACTGTTGTTTGTCTAGTTAAGGTTCCACCAATTCCATCGCGGATTTCATTACGGGAGAAGTTGACTTCGCCAAAAACGTTTAAATCCTCTGTAATGTCGTAATCAGCTTTAGAGAAAACCGCCAAGCGGGTCTCTTCAGCAATCGAGCGCACCTGCCCTAGGAAGTTATAACGGCAATTATTGCCATCAATAAATCCGCCCGCGGCAACACAATCAGGATCCGCAACATCTTGCGCCCCGCGTATAAAGCCACCTGGTGCATTTGCATCTGGGATTGCCAGACTAAACCGTCCAGGGGAGCCCGTCGCAGAGTCAAATAAACTTGCCGTACCGTCTTCAAGGCGATTGCCATCCGCAATAAAGTCGAACTCTGAGCGCGCAGCGCCGCCTTGCGTGAAATAATTACCGAAGGCAACAATATGACCTTTACCATCGTTAATGTCCCCGCCCCATCCAAGGCCAACTTGTAGAGAGTCAACGATAGATGTTCT
>CAZKHC010000244.1:0-2260 GCA_964552135.1 uncultured Algimonas sp.
CATCATAATTTCGGCGGTGACCCGTATCGAGCGAAAGCACTTTCGTTTCAGGATGAAGCTGTTTCCATTTCCCCCAAGTCGTCGTCACAACACTTCGGTGATTAAGCGCAATGCCTTTATCGACTAACGGGCCGAGGACAGGTTCGCCTTTGAGCGTATTCCACAGACTTTGCGTCGCCTTGTCATACATAAGCTTATTTGAGCGCAGCAAAAAACCAGAGGTGCCCAGCGCATGTTTCGTGCCTTCAAATTCCGTGTCATAGAGAATAACCGTGCCGCATAGCGTACAATAGACGCCCGCCACATCCACGCCTCCTACCGTATCGACAAACATTTCATGCCACGCCAAAATCCGTTTCGGATAGGCGCGGACATCGCCGTTCACTTCTATGCCAAAAACAACATTATCATCTTCAAGATAATCCGCTTGCGAGGCGCGGAGCATCTTTGGCCCGCGCAGAGGCGGAATGCCGTCTTGGCGCACGCCGCCCCAACGGATTTCATCGAGCCGTAGCCGCGCCGTCTCTGCGCGGCCTTCAAAATAGCGGTGAAATTTTGGATCAATTCGGCCATAAAAATCAGCTTTGAATTGGTCATAGCCCGCAGCCTTCACTTCCGTCTCATTCCACATCCAGCGGAACCAACGGTTCATATCTGTGCCAAAGTTCTGACCTGTTTCCGCGCGAAGCTCATTTAGCAAGTGATTGCGAATAATTGGATCATAAATGAAATTAAACGTCTCTAGGGTTGGGGCCACCCAGCTTTCGTCAAAGCGTTTCGATATTTCCTGCCGGATAGCGGGGTCGCCGTAAGCGTCGCTCGGTTGGAGCAGGGCCAAAAGTAATGTTTGGTCTTCCGCATCAAAAACCAGAGAGGATGAGGTCGTCGCCGAGCCATAAGCCGCAGAGCTAACGGTTTCGGCTTCTGCCGTATTTTGCGAAGACGCCGCGATGAGAAGAAGCGGGAGAGCCGCCGCGGAGGCGAGAAGGACGGGATATAGAATAGATTTTTTCATAGGCGCAATCTGCGCGCAAAAGAGGGACGGCGCATCTCACGAAGACCGAAAATACCGTCACTTCGCTGTGAAAGACATGTTACCTGCGTGTCTATTGATGGCAATGACTTTACCTTAGGGGAAAGCTAAATTACGAGGAGCCTGTAATGACCGCCACACCCCTCGATAATTTTAAACGTTCGCTCGGCGCAGCGACCAAGGCGATCTCCGGCGAGGCGGAACTTGAGGTCTCTTTCGGCGGAGATGTGGCCGGGCTCGTGCGCGATCAAATGATGCTGCCAAACCTGCCGCCGAAACCAAAGCCTGAACTGATTGCCAAAGCCCGCGGGGAAGCCGATGCGTTAGCGCTACGGCTGGCGCTGCATGATAAGGATATTCACGCGGGAAATATGCCAAAATCCGGTCCTGCGCGGCAAGTCTTTGAAGCGATGGAACAGGCCCGCGTCGAGGCGCTAGGCGGGCGGCATTTATCCGGGCTCGGCGATAATCTCATGGCGGCGCTAGATGCGCGGTCTCTCAAACGCGGATTTGATAAGCCGGATATTGCCAAGGACGACACGAGCTTTGCGGAAGCTGTCGGCCTGTTCGCGCGCGAGAAATTAACGGGGCGCACACTGCCAAAATCTACGGACGGGATTATGGGGGCGTGGCGCGAAGAGATTATGCTGAAATCTGCTGGCCGGTTTGATGAATTGAAAACCGCGATTGAGGATCAGGACGCCTTTGGAAAATTCGTTCAAGACCTCATCGCGGACTTCGACCTCGGCGACGAAATGGCGGAAGCTGAGGAAGAGGATAATCAAGACGACGAGTCCAAAGAAAATGAGGACGAGCAGCAAAGCCAAGACGAAAATCCCGATAACGATCAAGAGGATGAACCGGGACAAACTGAAGTCTCTGACGCGGACGCGATGGAAGATGAAAATTCTGATCCGCAAGATATGGTCGACGCCGAAAATATTGACGGCGACCAAGACGACGCCGAGCAAACACCGGACGCCAATGCGCAGCGGCCAAACCCCACGAACCTACCTGACCCTTACCGGATTTATACGACCGCCCATGATGAGGTCGTTAAGGCCGAAGAGCTCTGCGATACCGAAGAGCTAGAGCGGCTGCGCGGATATTTGGACGGACATATGCAAGGGCTGTCTGGCGCGATTTCGCGTTTGGCGAACCGCTTGCAACGGCGCCTCCTCGCGCAGCAACAACGCTCTTGGACCTTTGATCTCGAAGAAGGCCTTC
>CAZKHC010000245.1:0-2256 GCA_964552135.1 uncultured Algimonas sp.
GCGGATAACTTTTGTTACTCATTTGGAAGTGCGACTGATTATGTTTTTGAGCGAGTCGATCCAAAAGAAGAGTACGTCTTTTTGTACTGGCAACGACTCGAGTGTTGCCCGTATGCCAAGGGCGTTGTTATCGCCAAGATTCGTTCAGAAGAAACGTGTAATTAGAGTCGGAGTCAGAAATGAAAAAGTTAATAAGTTTTTACCTAACCGCAATGTGTTTTCTATCACAACCTGCTTTTGCGGTCGGTGAATCTCTTTACTATGAAATTGGTGGTGGCCGTCTATCGGATACCGCGCTCAATGATTGGAATGAGTTCACGATTGATCTGGATGCTTATGCTTCGGGCAGTTACTCATGCGGAGATTTTGATATAGGTGAGTCCATCAAAGCAAAGGTCAGAGAGCTTCGCAATGTGCCTGATGAATTTGAAGAGTATCTCAAGGTGGCTGCTCTGGATTACATTTATGGCTTGATCGCACTTTCAATACAAAAGGCTGCTCCGGGCGCATACGAGTACCTAACGAATGCGTATCTTCGACACAAAGAGTTTGTTCAGCTTAAAGTGGCATCGTGTAGACAAATCGAACGCTTGGTTCAGAACAACGGTATTAAGGAATTTAAAGATCTAGCTAAGTTGATTCAATGGCAAAAGGGCGCCGAGGCGGGTGAGTCTGTACAAGAAGCGGAAGCTAAAGCAGATGCCAGCCAAGGTGTACCCTGGGTTGACGGGGAGTACTACGGTGGAGATAACCAAGACCCAATCAAACTGGTCGAGCACAGCGTGGCCAAGGGCTATGAGTTTTTGACAGGCTCTACAGCGGCCAACGGCGATGACACCTCAAGTATTAGATCTGCATTTCCCAATTCATCAGATGCGGTTGACTGGGCGGTTCAAGTATTTGGCGAAAAACTCATAACGTTCACCAAACCCAGTCAGTCTATTACCGGTTCTGGGCTTTACCCTGAAATCTCGAAGTCCACAGATGAACGATTAGCCACGCTTGATAAAGTGCTAAGAAAACCAACAGCGGCGACAAAAGCTGAGCTGGACTCATTGAGTACGCCGGGGTTCAGAGTCACCCCAGAAGCCTTGTCTGCGATTAACAGCCAAAGCCCAGAAGGTCAGAACCTGATTAAAAATCGGTTGGCAAGTGAAATAGCAACGTATCAAGCCATAGAACGAGCTTACTTTATCCGCAGTCTGGTGGTTGCCGCGTTAGATGAACCAAACTTTTACTTTACCGCTGTGATGCCAAAACACTTCGATGTCTTCATTGGCCGGATTGATGACGATATAAAGGTTGCTAGAAATCGCGCCAAGATACGGCAAGAGTTTGTCGGTGATTTAATGATTGATACGTTCAAACGAAAAGAGGAAGTTGAGAACCGATTGGAGAATTTACCAGACACCTTCCAGCCACAAGAGAAGACGCCTGATGGCGCAATCATTGAGCAGTAGTGATGTTCAACAAAGTTAAAAAAGTAGTATCAAGGCATAAGTTTGCGCTCGCCTCGATACTGCTGATCAACCTGTTCATCTTGGCTTTTGGGTACTTTCTGCGTGACCCCGCTGCTCAAGAAACCTTGGCCACGCAATTAGACGATCTAGAGCACTACTTCACTGTCTTTGGCGTTCTTCGAATAGCCCTAGAAGTTTATCTCTATTTGAATTGGCGAGGTTTTGTCGTTTGGTGCAAACATTTTTTTAACTTGGGGTATCGCAAGACGTGGTTTGTTCTTCAATGCAAATCCATATTTAAATTGTTTCTGATATTCGACGTCGCAACCTTTGTGATGCTGAGCTTCTTTTAGGAAAAAGCCATGAACGTTTCATCCATTTTGGAAATTTACACAACTTTCGCGGGCTGGATATTCAACAACGTTTTAGTTGATCTACTTAAGCTTGGGTTCTTTCTACTGCCTTTCCTATTTATGATAATCATGAACATGAGGGAAGCGGCTAAGTCAGGTAGTTTTAAGTCTTCTATCGAGCTGGCGGTAAAAACGATAGAGTCGGATTTCTATGAAATGATTCTGATAGCACTGCTGTTCTTTGTGCCATTCTTTCCGTTAGAGCTGAATACCATTCAAAACGTACAGCCGGAGCGAAATTTTATCTCTAAGGACATTCCACGAGAGATAACGGCGGCGAACGATCCGTCACAATACGCGAGCTCCGTAAACCCATCAGTTACCTTTGTGCAAACTGAATTTGGAAACCCAAAGGTTCCAATCATGTTCTTTTTCGTGATTAA
>CAZKHC010000246.1:0-2239 GCA_964552135.1 uncultured Algimonas sp.
TATGCTAATAGATAGGCAGAGGCTGGCGCATAATGCAAATGAGATGACATGAAAAATTACGCATTCCCCCCACATGATCCAGTTTGTTTGGCGATTGCCGGCAGCGATGAGCGCTTTCCTGTGCGACGAATTTATTGCATTGGCCAGAACTATGCTGACCATGTCAAAGAGATGGGCGGTGACGTCGCGCGGTCCGAGCCTATATTCTTTACAAAAGCCGCTGAGACTATCGTTGAGAGCGGTCAAGACATCCCCTTCCCGGCCAATACATCCAATCTTCATTATGAAGTTGAACTCGTCGTCGCGATTGGACCGGATTTAGGGATATTTGGATATGGCGTTGGAATCGATTTGACGCGCCGTGATTTGCAATCCGCAGCTAAGAAGAAAGGCGGCCCCTGGGCGCGCGCCAAGAATTTCCATCAATCTGCGCCCTGCTCTGTTCTGACCCGGGCCGAAGGCATTGATTTGTCAAAAGCTCGTATTGTTTTGCGGAAAAATGGCGACATCGTGCAACACGGCGCAATATCTGATATGATTTGGGATATTGACGAAATTATCGCTCGACTTCGCGAGGATATGGACCTGCAAGCTGGGGATTTAATTTATACAGGTACACCTGAAGGCGTTGGTCCGGTTCAGGTCGGGGATGAGCTTTCGGGCGGAATTGAAGGTTTGCAGCGCATCACAGTTCGGTTTATCTAATATTTGCCGATCCTATAGTCGGCGCAGCGTAGGGGTTAAAAATTATGGAAACGGATAGCGATTATACGCATGACGATATCCTATTACCGCTCGTCATTACGGTGGTGATTGATAAGAAAGTCAAAAAGCCGGAAATGCAGAGCCTATGTCGTCAAGCCAAAGGCCTATTTGATTTATTCAAATTACCGCCAATGGAAGAATCGGAAATAATTGGATGGTTCAAGGCCCGGGAAAGCGACCTCGCGGCTAAGCTCAAAGGCCCTCGCAGAAATACGCTTGTTTTGCGGGCGCTCTCTCGTTTCAAAGAAGACCGTGATGTCGAAGCCGTTTACGACGCGATGGTGTCCATCTCCGTTAGCGATCAGGAATATGTCGTGGCTGAAAGTGAGCTTATTAAATCAGCGGCCTCCATTTGGGGCTTCCCAAGACCGCCTATCAAAGTCGATAGATAAACGGTTCCGCGCCCTGGGATGGGCGGCCCGTGATTTAGCGGGCTTCTTCTTGCCTAGCCCGCTTCTTTTTCGAGGGCTTCCATACGGCGCTGATCTTTTTTGCGCTCATGCTCGAGCAGATAACGCTTACGAATGCGGATGCTTTCTGGCGTGACCTCAACCAGCTCATCATCATTGATAAATTCCAGCGCATATTCCAGAGTGACTTGAACGGGTGTTGTCAAAACAACGGCTTCATCCGTCCCGGAGGCGCGCACATTGGTGAGCTGCTTCCCTTTGAGCGGGTTGACGGTCAGATCATTATTTCGCGCATTTTGCCCGATAACCATCCCCTCATAAACCTCTGTAGCATGACCAAGGAAAAGCTTCCCGCGCTCCTGTAAATTCCAGAGCGCAAAGGCCAAAGCCTTACCCGTGGAATTAGAAATCAAAACACCCTTTTGGCGGCGGCCAATGCCGACCTTGATGCGAGGCGCATAGCGGTCGAAATTATGATAGAGCAGTCCAGACCCAGAAGTCAGCGTCAAAAACTCTGACCGGAAACCAATCAATCCGCGCGTCGGAATTTCATAATCCAATCGGACGCGCCCTGAACCATCCGGCACCATATCTTTGAGCTGACCTTTACGCTCGCCGAGTTTTTCCATCACGGAGCCTTGGTGATCCGCCTCAACGTCAACGGTCAGCGTCTCGAAAGGCTCGCACATCACGCCGTCAATTTCCTTATTGATCACCTGCGGGCGGGAGATCGCGACCTCATAACCCTCGCGGCGCATATTTTCGATGAGGATAGATAGATGCAATTCCCCGCGTCCAGAGACGCGGAATTTATCGGCATCATCCAGCTGCTCTACGCGCAAGGCGACATTGTGAATGAGCTCTTTATCCAAACGATCTTTGATGTTTCGCGAAGTCACAAATTTCCCTTCGCGCCCCGCAAAAGGCGAGTCATTGACTTGGAAGGTCATAGAGATAGTTGGCTCATCCACTGACAGCGGCGGGAGCATCTCAACATGTTCGGGGTCGCAAATCATGTCCGAAATCCCGAGATCGGAAATGCCTGTGAAACAACAAATATCGCC
>CAZKHC010000247.1:0-2236 GCA_964552135.1 uncultured Algimonas sp.
GAGACACTGGCCAAATTCAAAGCCACTGCTTCCGAACGCACGCTGTCTGGTAAACTCGAAGACCCAACGCATCCCGCTTATCCGTCTCCCCTGTGGGAACCGCAACGGAGCTGGCGCTATAAGCTGGGTGAAGACATGTATGGTCTTCTGGGTATTCCGCGCGAGAATAAGATGGGGCGTATTGTCTGGCTCGCGAAAAATTCAAAATTCTTTGACGCGCCTGTTGGAATTATTGTGACTGGCCATAAAGATCTCGACACCGCGCAATATATGGATGTGGGGATCTGGTTGCAGTCCTTGATGCTTCTGGCGCGCGAGGCTGGCCTGCATACGGCGCCGCAAGGATGGTGGCGCAATTGGACATCTGTTAGTCATGATTATTTGGATATACCGGAGACCGAAGAAGTGCTCGTTGGTATGTCTTTGGGCTATGGTGATCCTGAGGCGAAAGTGAATAATCTATACGCAGATCGGGCGTCTTTGGACGAAGTTACGACGTTTTACCGCTGAGTTTTTCTATATTTTTCTGAAAATAATTTTCGCAAGCTAGAGTCTTACTTCTCCGTGAATTCTGGTGGAAGTTAGTATTTTTATTTGTTTTTACTTTGTTTTAATGATGTATTTATGAAGTTAAACTTCATTTTAATTTCATTTTTACAGAATTTAACTTAAGTAAAACTTACTTAACCATGTTTTCTTTTAACTTTATCTTTATCTTGACTCGCACACACTGATCCCATGCCGAAGAGAGGTGCGCCCAACGCATCCAAGCCAAGGCAGCCTCGGGAGTGGCCCGAAGGGTATGGTGAATAAAAATGGGAGGAGAAGGCAATGGCCTTTACAGAACTAGAGGTCCGCGAAGCGGAAGCAGCCTTGACGACAAGTGCAGGTGCAGAAGACATGTTCCGATTGGGACTAATCTATTCAACTGATATGGAAGATCGTGGTCCCGACTATGTCGAAGCGCATAAATGGTTTAGCCTCGCTGCTATGTTAGGAAGTCAGCCTGCAAAAGCATATCGCGAAGAGCTAAAGCATGAAATGAGCGCCTTGGACCTTACGCTTGCTCAGCGTGCTGCACGTGGTTGGTTAGCTGAAAACCGCGAAATCCTCTCTGCCTAAAGAAAAAGCCTCACAATTTGGGTGAGGCTTTCTTTATTTGAGAATTTAAAGCGCCGTTTACGGCGTTATGACTGGCGTAATGGCTGGAACGACCGTGCCAGCGGTATCGCCGCCTCCACCGCCGCCAAAGTTTCCAAGCGTATAGCTGATATTTGCGTCGATTGGTAAGGTCTGGCGCAGGGCTTGGACAAAGGATCCGACTTCCGCCAGTGTTGTTCGCGGAACGTAGATAATATCGCCGCGGCGAAGCTGTAAATTATCATTATATTCTCGAATATTCAGGATTCCGCCGCGAATATTGACCGAGCGGGCCATCATGCCGCCATTTGGAGCGCGGCGAAGAATAGCGACATCTTTTGTTTTAGCGCCGGGGCCAAACCCGCCAGCCATAAAGATAGCTTCTATCGCGCCGATACGGCCCGGAAGCGTATATGTGCCCGGTTGTCCGACTTGTCCGCCGACGAAAATTTGCTCAGGCGAGTATGCGCGCGGCGTGACGGCGAGTGTTGGATCGCGTAATTGCTTCCCAAGTTCGGCCATGAGCTCACTTTGAACCTGACCGAATGTTCGGCCGGCAGCCATAATTGGGCGGCTCATTGGCATAACAACACGGCCATCCGGCCCAACGGTCAATGTGCGCGATAATTCCGGTGCTGAAGAAACAACAATATCCAGCTGATCGCCGGCCACAAGTGTATATTCTGGTTCCCAATCCACCCATTGCTGAAACATGCCAGGGGGCGGGGGCCTTTGATAGGCCAAGTGCTTTTCACCCCGTAGTCTATGCCAGATATTCTTGTATTTTTTTGGCGCCATGGCCTGGGGACCATAATGGCGCGGCGCGGCGTAGCGGCCAACAGCCACAGGAGTTTTAACCTGCCGAGGCGCAACATTTGGGCCATAACCATAGCGTGACTGCGCCTGCGCGGGCGCAGATGTAAGACCGATAATGGCGCAAGCTGTCGCCAAAAGGGCGGTTTTACGGAAAATATGCATCAATTTGGGCCTTTTTGCAGGGCATTTCAATTTTTCTCATTAGTTAACAAGAATGGATAAGGAATTATTAAAATTTAGGAGGACATGGTTAACGCGAACCAATTGCGGGGGAATCGCA
>CAZKHC010000248.1:0-2236 GCA_964552135.1 uncultured Algimonas sp.
ACGATACTATCAATAGCATAAATTAGGCTAGCTAGAAAAATTCAAGCCATGTTTGCACACTTTTAAATTATAACTAATCCTTAAAGACTATATATTTTGCCTTAAAATGGGAAAAAGAGACTATTGTTAATTTAAAGTTAATTTCATACACTTTTTCTTTTTTAAATAAGAATACCTTAGGGAAGAAATTGTTTGTGAAAGAAATTTGTGCAGAACTTTTCGTTGCGGAATTTATTTTTGTGGATTTCGTGTAAATCTGCAAACAGAATAAATATTGGTCATCCGCAAAAATAAATTCCACAAAAACTTTCCAATTTTTTCACCTGTAAAAATTTTTCACTTTCCTTTGCATATATATATGAAGTCTTTACAAAAAGTTTTACATGAAAAATGATATTATACCATAAATCTGCTCTTTCAAATTAAAGTTTGTACATACCCATGGTAGTAAATTAGGTGTTCCCAAATTTCGATTTTACTAAATTTCTAGCATCCGCAAAAATTAATTCCGCAAAATCTCTTGAAGCTGTCATCCGCAAAATATATTCCGCACAAATTTCTTCCACAAACAATTTCTTCCCTTAAGGTGGTGTTTTTTTTGTTCAGCCTCAGTATTCTTATGGTGGCACCCTCTTATGCGCCACTTTGTAATTTTCAAGCTGCGCCACTTTGTAATTGAATTTTGAACCACTTCGTAATTTGGGTCTTAGTATTTTTATCAAAATGAGGGTATATAATAGGGAAACAAAGACTTTGAAAAAAAATGTATCGTAAGAAATTCCTTACATTCAATCCATTATGCATAGTTGAGTGGTCGTTTTTTATAAGCATTTCTTTATAAGCACAACCTTAAAAATAGTTTATTTCCAGTCTTATTCAGATTTCTTATTTACTTAAATTTAAATTTTTTCAACCTTCTATCATTCACTCCAATATCACAATATGGAAGGCAAACCTCCTTTATTAGTCCTTTTATTTATGACATTCATAACGAGAGTCGAAATAACAATGCCAAAGCGATGATTGGTCTTACTATTCAACTTTTAGGGTTCGGATTGGGTGCTTCTTAACTTTTGGTCAAATCTAGCCTAAATTTGTACCTGATTGCACCAAAACCCTTCAAATCTTCACAGATTTTTATATGTTTAATCCATTATCAATCAAAGGTTTTGTCTTGGTGCATTGGTACAGATCATAATAAATCAAGAAAAATAGTTATGCATGCTACCTAGCATAAATAGGAGATTGTCCCTGACTGATAACTCATCTCGGAAAACAAAATTTCTATATGTAAACATCTGCCGTCACATGTGTACATTTTTATTCCAAAACTATTGACCATTGACAGGCAAAAAGGTTATGGCAGTACAGGAATATTCTCAATAGTAATAAAATAAGGCTTCTCTCTGTCAGTGTCATTCTTTTCAAATTTTTGTGTGATTATGTAACCATGGCAACCATTGGTTATCGAGTATGATCGATCAAACGAGATACAAATAGATAGAGATATGAATTTTTGACATTTTTATAGATGAATGAGTGATTTACAGCCTTACAAAGTTTACCAAATTATGTGCATAATTTTGTAAATTCAATTGATATCAGCCAAGCATGACAAATGAGTAGATAAATTATGGAAACAATTTGAATTTTTATATCCCAAAAGGCAACTGCCCTGAGAACTAACTTTACGAGTACAACACGAAAGAGAGAATTTGAAAGATAGAGCTCTATCTCTTTGTACCTTGTTGGTATCATTTTTTACTTATTATTATGGGAGGCTACCTCCATACCAAATTTGAAGTTTTTTGCATAAGCCACTCTAGAGTTATTGCCCGCAGGTAAAAAAAGCTTTTACTTATGGGTAATTTTTTCCCTCTGCCAAATTATCTCCTATTAGGGAGGGAGGGATAAACTTTTGAGGTTAAGATGATTATTACAAGTATTCGCAATTTGAGCTACTGTAAAAAATAAAAAGTTGATTCCACAATCAATTTATTCCTCTAAAGTGATTTTCAATAGTTTTGTAAAATATTAATTCCCAATGTTCTAACTTTATTTATGAAGAATATAATAAAATTTTTGTCAAAAGAGCAAAAGCGAAGAATAAAAAGTCAATAATAATTTTATAAATTGTCAATTTCTTCATCATCTTCATGTTGTTTTTTTGCTAAATTCAAATAAGTGTCCCTGTTTTAAGACTTCGCACAGGAGCGCTTATTGCAAAAACAGTTGT
>CAZKHC010000249.1:0-2234 GCA_964552135.1 uncultured Algimonas sp.
CCAAGCTAGGAAAGCAACAAGCTCCTCCCAGATAAATTTAGCGATTTTTTGTGCATTCATAATAAGTGCCTCGCTATTAGTTCGGATATAAGGATTATCCTAGATAATAGACTATTGTATTGTATCACAAAATGATATTATCTGCTTTGTAACGCTATGAACTGGTTGAAAATAGCTTAAAACCAGATTTCTTCAATACACCCGTCGGGAATTCATCCCGTCTGGGATTTGGTCTCCGACATCTCAATCTCGTAGGCATCCAATGGCTCATTTTCTTCAGGGAATGGCAGCCCAACTTTTATTATTGATCATCTTTACGCAAAAATCTGATGCGCTCGTTTTCGGGTTCTTGCTGTTTGTGTTTTTATCAATTCGTTGGGCTTTTTTGAATAAAACGTTGTTAACAGATAAGGAAGATTCTCAATCTGCAATCATTCTTCCGTTAGTACCAAATTCGAAAACGTCGCTCCCACCCCAATCAACGCCAATCAAAATTAGACTAGGTAAAACTACTCTTCAAATGATTCGGCATTGATGCTCTAAGTCAGATTTTAGAGCCTAACGTGCTTGCTTATGGCAAGTGCATTTTTACCACTCGGCAACCGCTTACCTTGCGTAATGTTGCTTTTACAGGAGATAACAGCATGAAAAAGTTCTTGAGAAAACAGACTCAACGGACCAAGCTGGGAAAAGAGCAGAAAAAGTTTTTAGCGGACATTTGCAAGACGCTCGCTATTACTGGATTTATTCTTCCAGCGATTGCTAATCAATTCTTTCCTCAGATAAGTATAAATATCGGTTTGGTCGTATTTATGGTTTTTTGTGGGATCGTATTGATATTGACTGGTATCCGCTTTTTAAAGCAGGAGTAAAATATGGAAGTAATATTGGGTTTTGGCGTACCGACACTGTTTTTAGTGCTCCTTGCGTTTCTCGATATGTACTCTCGTAAACTTGATCATGACTCTAACGAGTAATCGATAGTTTCCAACAGTCATCGACTGACAACCCCGTTTCGCATTTTGTGAAACGGGGTTTTTTGCTATTACCCTTGTGACCTTAATTAACTATCACTTAATCGATTAGAAGCTATTGTCTTCAAAGAAATTAATTATCACTACATTTTTTCCATCATGGTAACTAAGTCTTCGCTTCGTAAATGGGTATAGCGCTTGAGCATCTGCATCGAAGAATGTCCAGTGATGGATGCAACCTGTTGATCAGAGAAGCCCGCTTCCACGAGCCTGCTTGTTGCTTCGTGGCGCAGGTCATGGAAACGAAAATCATCCATTTCTGCAATTTTTAGGGCTCTGACCCAAGCTTTATTAATGATATAGGGTTTAGGTTTTTCCCCATTTTTTCCAGGCTTGCCGGGGAAGACTAGATCAGTATCATCAGGTCTATCTTGATAGGCCATTACTTCTTTCATAGTTTCAAAAGCACTGCCCGACATCGGAACTGTTCTCACTAGGCTGTTTTTGGTATCGCGAATAAAAATCGTCTTTTTATTCATATCAACGCTATCCATAACGAGAGAAACGATTTCACCTTTGCGCATCGCTGTGTGAAGGGCAAGCCTAATAATCCAACCGACAAAAGGGTTGGATTGTTGTCTCGCCGCTCGCAAAAGCCTCTCCTCTTCATCCTTCTTGAGCCTTCTTTCTCGGCCTTTACCAGGGCTTGGTTTGCGAACATTCAAAACTGGGTTGACGGTCAGGCCGATTCCCCATTCTTTTATAGAAACGGAGTAGAGATGGCTAAGAAGCGCCAGTTCTAATCGGACGGTGTTATTTGATTTACCTTCGCTCAACCTTTTGTCTCGAAAGTCCGAAATAATTTCAGAGTTGAGTGTCGCTAGGCTGTACTGGCCTAATCGTTCGCTTAGAAATTTAGCGCGTCCGATTTCCCTTCTACGTGAGCTTTCTTTTTTGGTGGGAACAACTTCTTTAACATAGCGATCAAAAGCGGATCTTACTGATGTATTTTCGGACTTGTCTCTTGTTATGAAACTGCCTCGAACCATTTCGTCTTCTTTCGCGCGCGCCCAATCTTCCGCATCCCGCTTAGTGCGAAAATTCTTGTAGACCTTTGGCCATCCTTTGCGTCTAATCTCTGCTTTCCATGTTCCTGCGTTTGTTTTAGTAAAAGTAGCCATATTCGCTCCTACACTGCTCTTGGCAGTGCGCTTATATTGCGCTTTTCAGAAAAACAAGTCAAATAGGGCTCAAACGATT
>CAZKHC010000250.1:0-2213 GCA_964552135.1 uncultured Algimonas sp.
ACCAATGTTCGGACCTTCCGGCGTTTCAATCGGGCAGATACGGCCATAATGGGTTGGGTGGACATCACGGACTTCAAAGCCAGCACGTTCGCGGGTCAGTCCGCCCGGCCCAAGCGCTGAGAGACGGCGCTTATGCGTAATCTCTGAAAGCGGGTTTGTTTGGTCCATAAACTGCGAGAGCTGTGAGGAGCCGAAGAATTCACGGACAACCGCCGCAGCCGGTTTCGCATTGATGAGATCATGTGGCATAACCGTTTCGATATCTACGGATTGCATACGCTCTTTTATGGCGCGTTCCATCCGCAAAAGACCAATGCGATATTGGTTCTGCATCAACTCACCCACAGACCGCACGCGGCGGTTCCCGAGGTTATCAATATCGTCAATTTGGCCAATGCCATCTTTGAGTTTCGTTAGCGTATCCACGACATTGAGAATGTCTTCTTTGCGCAGGACACGGATTTCATCGCCGACATCTTCCATATTCATACGCAGGTTCATTTTCACCCGGCCAACGGCGGAGAGATCATAACGCTCACCATCAAAGAAAAGGGAATTAAAGAGATCTTCAGCCGCTTCAGCTGTTGGCGGCTCACCCGGACGCATGACGCGGTAAATATCAACCAGCGCACCTTCGCGGCTATCGTTCTTATCCGCTGCCAATGTGTTACGAATATAAGGCCCGACATTGACGTGGTCGATGTTTAGAACCGCGAGCTCCGCAATACCGGCTTCAATGATTTGCTCCATGATTTCGAGGGAGAGCTCATCACCAGCTTCGGCGTAAATTTGGCCCGTCGACGTGTTCACAATATCTTCGGCAACAAAACGCTCAGCCATTTCCTCATTGGAAATGAGAACGGACTTTACGCCGTCATCAGCAAGCTTCTTTGCGCCGCGCTTGGTGAGTTTACGGCCAGCGGGCGCAACTACTTCGCCTGTCTTGGCATCAACCAAATCACGGAGCAGTTTCGCGCCGCGATATTCGTCGGCTTTAAATGGACGCGTCCAGCCGTCTTTTTTCTTATCGCGCTTAAATTCGATGCTCTCGTAATATTGCTGCAAAATATCTTCGCGCGTCATGCCAAGCGCATAAAGCACTGTCGTCGCAGGCAGCTTCCGGCGGCGGTCAATACGAGCATAAAGAATATCTTTGGCGTCAAATTCAAAATCGAGCCAAGAGCCGCGATATGGAATGATGCGAGCAGAGAAAAGGAATTTTCCAGAGCTGTGGCCCTTGCCTTTATCATGAGAGAAAAACACGCCCGGCGAGCGGTGCATTTGAGACACGATAACACGCTCCGTACCATTGACGATAAATGTACCTTTGGCCGTCATGAGCGGAATATCGCCCATGTAAACGTCTTGCTCTTTAATGTCTTTGACTGAGCGCGCGCCTGTATCATCATCAATATCAAACACGACGAGGCGCATTTTGACTTTGAGCGGCGCAGCGTAAGTAATGTCGCGCTGCTGACATTCTTCTTCGTCAAATTTCGGTTTTTCAAAAACGAAAGAGACATATTCCAAAATCGCGCGATCTGAAAAATCACGAACGGGGAAAACGGAATTGAAAACGCCATTCATACCCTCATCAGAACCACGATCTTCATGTTCAATGTTCTTTTGGAGGAACTGATCATATGAGGATTTCTGAACCTCGATCAGGTTCGGCATACGGACCACTTCCGGGATCCGGCCGAAGCTCTTACGAATACGTTTCTTGCCAGTGAATGTAAGCGACATCAAAGCAACCTTTGTTTTGGCGGGATGTTTCCAGCTTGAGGTGTGCACGCCTCTCGCCTTTGACAGCCCTTTAAATTTCATCGGGTTTGAACTGTCCCGTCAGCTTTGCTTTGGATTTTACCACCCTGAAAAATCAGGTCCAAAACGTGGGCCACATGAATGCGGCAATGGGCGACGCGGGAAAACCCGCGCCGCCCGTAAGCTTGAACACTACCGAAGCTATGCCCCGGCAGTCTTCAAAGAGACTATTTGATCTCTACAGTTGCGCCTGTAGCTTCCAATTTCTCTTTGAGTTCGTTGGCTTCCGCCTCAGGCACGCCTTCTTTGACGGGCTTTGGAGCACCTTCAACAAGCTCTTTGGCTTCTTTGAGGCCAAGACCTGTGATAGCGCGGACTTCTTTAATGACAGAGATTTTGTTTCCGCCGAAAGAGGCCAAGATGACGTCAAAGTCAGTTTTGGCAGCTGC
>CAZKHC010000251.1:0-2212 GCA_964552135.1 uncultured Algimonas sp.
GCGAGCATAACGGGCGCTTCGAAACCTGGAACCAAACGCTTGTAAGAGTTGGTTGAGGCATTTGAGAACGCATTAATCGCTTTAGAATGCTTGATGATACCGCCGATATAGTGGAGGCAAGTTTCGGACAGACCCGCATATTCGTCGCCGGCAAATGTCGGCTTATTGTTTTTCCAGATAGACATATGCACGTGCATGCCTGTGCCGTTGTCGTTCCACATTGGCTTTGGCATGAAGGTCGCCGTTTTGCCGTAAGCATGCGCAACATTATGGACGATATATTTATAAAGCTGCATTTGGTCACCCATGTTGAGGAGGGTGGAGAACTGCATGCCAAGCTCGTGCTGGGCTGGTGCAACTTCGTGATGGTGCTTCTCTGGGCGTAGGCCAAGCTCTTCCATGATGGAGAGCATTTCGCCGCGCATGTCTTGAGCTGAGTCAACTGGCGGCACGGGGAAGTAACCGCCTTTTGGTCCCGGACGGTGACCCATGTTACCACCAGCATACTGAGTGCCAGTATTCTGAGGTAGCTCAGAAGAGTCGATGGAATAGCCTGTGACGTTTTGGTCTGTGTCCCAACGGACGTCGTCAAAGACGAAGAATTCAGCTTCCGGGCCGAAATAGACTTCGTCGCCAACTTTAGCGGAACGCATATAGGCTTCGGCGGCTTTCGCAGTGCCGCGTGGGTCGCGATTGTAACCTTCGCCTGTATCTGGCTCTAGGATGTCGCAGAAAACAGCTAATGTGTCTTGCTGGAAGAACGGGTCCATTTTGGCTGTATCCGGATCTGGCAAGAGAACCATGTCAGACTCGTTGATGTCTTTCCAACCAGAGATGGACGAGCCATCGAACATGGTGCCATCCTTAAACAGGTCTTCATCGACCAAGTCTGAGTGGAATGTGACGTGCTGCATTTTACCTTTTGGATCGGTAAAACGCAGATCGAGGAATTTAATATCCTCGTCTTTCATTTTTTTGAGGAGTTTAGTCGGATCTGACATTTTCAATTTTCCCTAATACGTTTTGAATTTGTAGGTTGAGTTTATAGTGCTGTGTCGCCCGTTTCACCCGTACGAATACGAATAGCTTGGGATACATCTGATACAAAGATTTTGCCGTCGCCGATTTTTCCGGTCTTAGCGGCAGTTTGGATGGCTTCGAGCGCGCCCTCAACTTGGTCGTCTGCAACGACGAGTTCGAGTTTCAGCTTTGGAAGGAAGTCGACGACATATTCCGCGCCTCGGTACAGCTCAGTATGGCCTTTTTGGCGTCCAAAGCCCTTGGCTTCGACAACAGTCATGCCTTGCAGGCCGACGCCCTGGAGGGCTTCTTTTACTTCATCGAGTTTGAAGGGTTTGATTATGGCTTCAATTTTTTTCATGTGAAAACTCCGCTCTGTCACATCTGCAATATGAAGGGTTTGATGACTCTAGCGGATGAGAGAGTCGAGGGGATGAAAGCGAGTGTCGGGCTTGATTGCGCAGATAAAATAATATTGCACAAGTTTTGTTCAATGCACAATGGGCGCGCTGAAAGGATGGGCGGTTTTTTGGGTTAATCTGCGAGACAACTAGCTTTTTTTGACTCTGATTAGGCGTTGAAGAAGCGACGTAATCCTTTATGTCTCCTCATGTCGTCTTGAATTTTCTATTCGGCGCGCGTTCGCGACTGCAGTTCACGCGTGAAAAAACAGGACCTACAAAAATAGACATTTCGTCGCCCCGTTCGCCTTCTGGCGCGCGCTACACATCATAAACCGGCTGTTCGCGACTGCAGTTCATCCGGCGGAGATTATCATGAAGAAACTGACTCCTCGTCCTCCAAAGAAGACGTTTATTACGGATGAGCAAGCCCTTCGCTTTCATTCTCATCCAATCCCCGGAAAACTGGCATTACACCCCACCAAACCAATGGCGACACAGCGAGATTTATCCCTTGCCTATAGTCCCGGCGTTGCTGTGCCCGTGGAAGAAATCGCGAAAGATAAAGACCTCGCTTATGATTATACATCAAAAGGCAATATGGTCGCTGTTATTTCAAACGGAACGGCTATTTTAGGATTAGGGAATCTCGGTGCAATGGCGTCAAAGCCTGTGATGGAGGGGAAATCTGTCCTCTTTAAACGCTTTGCAGATATCGACAGTTTTGACATCGAAGTTGAAGAAGAAGACGCGCACGCCTTTATCGAATGTGTCAAACGGTTTGGAAATAC
>CAZKHC010000252.1:0-2207 GCA_964552135.1 uncultured Algimonas sp.
TCGCCGTAAAGCCAAGCGGCCGAGATTTTATCCCATTCGCCAACCCCGACGCCGTATGCATTGGACACGTCTAGCGCCCCATCAATCAGCCGCACGTCTGGTGCGGGATAATCCATCACCGTAGACTTCCCATCGGAACTGCCCGCAAAATTATGGGCAAAGCCGAGCGCATGGCCGACCTCATGGGCGGAGAGTTGGCGGATACGCGCTAGGGCGAGCTGCACCGGATCATCCGCCTCGCCGCTATTGGTTTTTTCCGCGCCGAGCAAACCCTCAAAAATCATGCGGTCCTGACGGACCCGAAGGCTGCCGAGATTCACATGACCTTTAAGCATTTCCCCCGTGCGCGGGTCAGACACACCGCCGCCATAAGACCAGCCGCGCGTTTGGCGATGCACCCATTGTACCGTGTTATAGCGAATATCCAGCGGATGGGCGTCTTCGGGTAAAAGCTCAACGCGGTAAGCGCCCTCCCAGCCTGCCGCTTCAAAGGCCTCTTCCCACCATTGCGCGCCGTCGACGAGGGCAGAGCGGATGGGCTCCGGCGCGCCACTATCGATGTAAAACACAATAGGTTTAACGACATTCCCGTCGTCGTCGCGGGTCAGGCGATAACGCCGGGCAAAACGCGTTTCGATATTGTCTGATAACGGCGCAGAGTAATTATAATGCACACGCTCTATCGCTCCGGCGCGCGGATCGGATATGAGCGGCTCAAACCCGGCCTCAGGCAGGCGAACAAAACTATGATGCTGGATGAGGGTTACGTCGCGCCCATTGGCCGCCGTTGAACTAACTTCTGAGCCTGCATCGGAAGAGCTCAGCGTAAAGAACACATCAATTTCGATATTATCCGGAAAGGCCAAGGCTTGGGAGGTATCGACGAAACTGCGGCCCGATTGAATTTTAAAACTGCCCTGCTCTGCATCTTTTAAATATTGAACCAGATTAAGGCTGTCCGATTCCAAAAATGGCGTCAAGTCGACGATGGGTCCGTCAGCCGCGTCTTCAATAATCGGCAGGCTGGCGAGGAAAGAGCGCGCAAAACTCTCGCGGACGGCGCGCGCCTCTAGCGGGTTTTCGGGATTGGCACGATAGCGCAAGTTTTCCTCTTCTAGAATGATTTTATCGCCCATGCGCCGAATGGTCACAAGCCGGCCGCCCTCACCCCAACCGCGGTCAAGCCCGACAGGATTTGACCCCAGTCCCGCGGTGAGCCGCGCGGCATGAATGAGCTGCAACATTACGCCGTCCTCATCAGCGACAGGGAGTTTTGCCAGCACATGATTGTTGTCTTCATTGACATATAAATCAAAAAAACCGGGGCGATGATCGGCGCCGGATATGGCGTTCTTGCCTTTGCTGGAGGCATTTGACGAAACGCCGCTGCCTTGCGGCGCGCAGGCGGCGATCCCGAAATAGCTAAAGGAGAAGATAAAAAGAGGAAGAATGAGATTTCGCATACCCCCTTTTAATCAGGGAATGCGGCGCCGCGAAAGGGCTTTCGCCTCTCAGGGTAAACTACTCTATTGCTCGACGCAGGTCGTCGTATTCAGAACCAGCTTTGAATTGGCAGGCACTGTTAAATTCCATAACATTGCGTCCTCAGACTCAGGCGCTATCGAACTCTCAAGGAGGCTGACCTGGCCATTTTCAATGAAATAACGGAAGGCAATATCAAGCGGCGTGGAATGTGAATTCTCGAAAACAAATTCTTCTTCGCGCTGTTCAATTTCATTCTCGATATTTTCTACCGAAAGCTCTTTCGCGACAAGGCGCACCGACCTCACTGGGTCACGTTTTGCGAGCGCGGATAAAAATCTTTCATTTTCTAACTGGCCTCGAAAACTATAATTTGAGATTGGTATCGCATGTATATAGCGCGGCGGACTCATGCGCATATTTCTAAATTTTCTCGGCGAATGAGAAAATACGCCTCTTTCTTCAATCGGGATATCCAAAACTAAGGTCTGTTTTGTCTCGGGTGCGACGGGAAAACGATATGTCGGCGCGTCTTCGTCTACATCGCGGGCAAAACTGGTGTTTTCAATAACATCGAGAGGTAAGCTGGGAAACTCGACCTCTGCCAGAATAGGCGCATCCGAAGCATTCTGAACCTCCGTCGAAAGCTTCAGAATCAAACCCTCTGCCGCCTCAACTGTTTCAAAATTAAACTGAGACATTACCAAAAAACTCTCCGCAAGTTT
>CAZKHC010000253.1:0-2194 GCA_964552135.1 uncultured Algimonas sp.
CCTGGCTGTGACACTTTGGTTTTGGTGTGTGTCGCGAGCTATTTCTTATACTACAATGCAATCATCACGGAGTTGATACCGAGCCACTTCTTATAGGTAGCGATGTTACTTCTAGACTTCGCAAGCGTTGGCTTTGTTATCGCTGCAGCTATGGCAGTCTCTCGAGTGCGCCCATGCCTATTTTTGAACGTCAAAGGTGCCCGTGCTTCCATCTGCTCAATCGCATTACTGCGATTAGTCTCCATACCATAGCCGAGCTGGAAGCTGAATGAAGCCTGCCGGAATGCGCCAAACATAGTACCAGTTGCTCTTCTCAAGTAACGATCTTTGTCTATCTCACTCCTCGCGGATTCGGCCTTAAGCATAGCCTTCCGAAAACGCTTAGACTCGTCATACTGGAACTTCACCTCATGCGCAGTAGAAAGGTGGCGATCATCGACATCAGACGGACGAACGTTCTGAGAACGGGCTACTGACGCTCGGATGACCTCGTGAGCAATATCCATCATCAAAGCGGGATCATCATGCAAAAAAAGTGCATGAAATTCGTCCGTAGTAGCAAAGCCTTGAGTTGCTTGCGTCCAATCAGTGGAGTGCGTATGCCTAGGGGGGACAAACTGCCCTGATGTCCTAGATATTAAAGTGATAGCACCTTCGTACTTATTACGAGCACTTTGAGTAACGCGGAAAGGGAAAGGCTCCGTCTCCGTACCACCGCAGGCTTCGAACAGGTCCATCGAAGGAGCAAGGGCATAGACTTGATCTATAGATGATAAGCTTGTACCACCGCATAAGATCTTAGACCCTGTCTTTAGCTTCCCGTTAGCATCAAGCAGTCCTCGTCTGTTCAGAAAGCTACCAAGATCACGAGGGTTCATTTCTTGAGAAAAGACAAATTGAGTGATCGGAGAGCCAGCTAGCGGGGATCTCCAAATGGTACCTGTCCCAAGGACGGTAACCGACGTCCTGAGGGTTTCCTTCACCTTGGTGCTGAGGTTTTGAATAGAAATCTTTGGACGACATGGATCCTGAAGACTGAAGTCTGTAATCCGTTTGCCGTAATGAAATTCCAATTCGAGGAATGGTATACCCTTAGCTGCCTCGACACACTTTTGAAACGATGACTTGAGCTCTTTGCCGAGTTGGCTGCGCATGCTGAACGCTTGGCTTGCGTCCATGAACCCCGCGTCTGTCCAAGATCCATGAGACAATGCGGAGTCCAGCATACTTGCTGCGACGATGTTGACGTCACGCAGTTCTCCACGCAACTTTCTAGCGTTCACAGTTGCATAAACACCAAGGCGGTTATGTGCGTTCAAGAAGGTTTCGAAAGCACGAGTAACAGAGGTGTTTTTGCCTTTGAGCGGAAACTCGACATTTGGCTCCGCCCCGGTGTTTGCTGTGCCGGTGTGGGCACTAGTGAATGAGTGTCCTTGACCTGATGAGCCTTCTTCCTGCTCGTCGAAGAAAACCATCTTGATCTTGCGACCATTCAAACGCGCAAGAAGCCCTCCTGGGCGGAGCACAATCTCAGTGAGGATCATATCAAAGGCCTCATTAATTCAAGGGGATGCAACACTGCTCTGACCCAATTGGATCAAGAATACCGTAAAGTGCACCTCCCTTTCGTAGGCGCTTCTACTAGGAAGGGTCTCGAAGTAGACTTTCTGAACCGCCTCCATCGGATTGAGGGCCTTATTCAAATCAGAAAGAATAGCACTCCCAATGACAAGTGCTGATTGCGGGCTATCTTCACAGGCACCAGCGCGATCCAAGCAATCAAACTCCTGAACGGCATATTTGGAACCCCTATGGTCCGTACCATTAGACTCGAGGCCGTGGCTGATCATTGACGACATCTTCCCTGACTTATCTGGAAAGATGTGTAACTTTTCCTTCACAGGAAAATCGATTCGCGGATCAACATGAAGAGCCTCCCGCGATATTGACGAGACTAACGGGTCGACCTTTCTGTCGAAAATTCGTGAGACCACCAGCGCATCATAGTAACTGCCGTCGAATTTAATTTTCGGCGTACTGGATGAACGCGATAAAGCAGAATACTCCTCCTGCTTATGGACGATGATACCAGCTTCAAAGAGTTGGCAAATTCCCGCGTGCATAAATGTCGGAGATGCATGTAGTATGACGACCTGAGCCGGCCTAGCCTTTATTGGATGGACTCCTGCCTTCC
>CAZKHC010000254.1:0-2193 GCA_964552135.1 uncultured Algimonas sp.
TTGCCGCGCGCAAGCAACGTTTCCCGGATGAGAAGCCCTATGACTATAAACCGCTGTCAGATGTTCAGGCCGATATTCATTATGATACTGCAGCGCAGGCGGGGTTGCTCGATTACAATTTGATGGATTTGAGTATTTGATACGTTCAGAAAACACACAGTTCTAAGACTAAGAATTTCATTCATATGCCCAAGGTAATGGAAGGCTTCCTGAGGTCATATCTACCTTGACCGGACCAAGCTTTCCCATCAGGGAATCGCATTTCAATACCTTTCAAGTCCTTATCATCAAACAAGCGCATATTAACACCCATTAGCCCTGCAAAGTCTGGCCGTTTTTCATGCGCCTTCGTTAGTTTCCAATGGGTCGTAATCGAACAAACTTCACAGATATGAATCGCCACCACCGGATTTAACTTGTCCGCACGGGTAATGCTCTTTGTTTGACCAATAACTTCAACGGATTTGATGTCAAAATACCCCCAGTCAGCCGCGGCGCTATCGCAGAAGCTACAATTACAGCTGTTTATAAACTCTGGTCTGTGTCGCAGATTGACCTTCACTGCTCCGCATCCGCAAGATGAAATCATAGTCATTCTACCAATCCCGCACCTTCCCGCGTGCCGCTTTAATCTCGCTCCTTCGCTTGGCTTTTTTTACCGCGCGTTTTTTGCTGTTATGGCTTGGGCGGGTTTTTATCCGCGGCGGATCGACATAGACGGCTTTGCGTAAAAGCGATTGGAGGCGGCGAATAGCGTCTTCGAGGTTGCGCGCCTGACTGCGGTGCGTTTGAGCTTTGATGACGACGATAAAATCATCAGTAATTCGCGAGTCTCGAAATTTCCGAATGCGGCGGCGGTAAGTTTCGTTGATATGAAAGGCGTTTAAATCACAGCGGAGCTGCACGGCAGAATTGGTTTTATTCACCGATTGACCACCCGGACCCGACGCCCGAATGGCCGAAGTTTCGACCGCGTGCGGCGGAACAGAAAAGCGCTTATCGATATAAAGCGGCCCGTCCAAATCTATCCGCTAACAGCCGCTTTAATGGCCTCTAACGCGGCGTCTGCATTTTCCGGCTGAGTGCCGCCCGCTTGCGCCATACCGGGTTTGCCGCCGCCGCGCCCGCCGACTTCGGCCGCGCCTTTATTCACGAGGTCCGAGGCCGAATGGGTTGCCTGCACATCATCGGAAACGGCAACCGCCACGGCGACTTTCCCGCCGTCCCGCGCCACAAAAGCCACAATACCAGAGCCGATTTGCGCAATTTGTTCATTGAGCATAGAGCGCAAATCTTTCCCGGATACACCGTCAAGAACGCGTCCTAAGAATTTGATTCCATTAATTTCTTCAGAACCAGACGCTGCGCCGCCGCCAAGGGCGAGTTGCTTCTTCGCTTCTGATAGGTCTTTTTCTAACTGTTTCCGTTCAGCCAAAAGCGTCTCAATACGCGACGGCACATCTTCGGGTTTCGTCTTAAACAGATCAGCCGCTTGGCGCGTGAGGCCGGCTTGCGTTTCAAGATATTGACGCGCCGCCTCACCTGAGACAGCTTCAACCCGCCGGATGCCCGCGGCCACAGCGCCCTCGCCCGTAATTTTAAAAAGCGCGATATCACCTGTGCGCGCAACATGGGTCCCGCCGCAGAGCTCGACGGAATAGGCATTGGGGCTATCGTCCAAAGGATCGCCGAGAGAAAGCACGCGAACTTCGTCGCCATATTTTTCGCCGAACAAAGCGACCGCCCCCGCTTCAATCGCGGCGTCGGGGTTCATAAGTTTCGTCTCGGCTGGGTTGTTTTGCTGAATGACTGCATTCACCTCATCTTCGACCTTGGCGAGTTCTTCGCGCGTGATCGCCGCGCCGTGACTAATGTCGAAACGGATACGTTCACCGTCAACCATTTGGCCCTTTTGCGCGACATGTTCACCGAGTACGCGGCGCAAAGCTTCGTGGAGCAAATGGGCGGCAGAATGATTTTGTTTCGTTTTTTCACGGTTATCCGCATCGACAGAGAGCTGCCCGACATCGCCAATTTTCACACTGCCCGTGAGCGTTCCCATATGAGCATGCAAATCACCGGCACGTTTTTGTACATCAGATATTTCAATCCGTGCGCCATTGTCAAAATCGGCAGTACCCTTATCTCCCGCCTGACCGCCCGATTCCGCGTAAAATGGCGTAGCTTTCGTGA
>CAZKHC010000255.1:0-2187 GCA_964552135.1 uncultured Algimonas sp.
ATTAGATATAAAGTCTTTTTTCGCGATACGCGAACCTGTAACGACGATTTCTTCGTCATCAACATCTTGAGCCTGCGCTGGCGCTGCAAATGCGCCAATTGTTACTGCTGACAACAATGTTGTCATAAGCATTTGTTTTTTGGATAAGTTTTTCACTAAAAATCCCCTTCGAACTGAATTTTTGATAAGTTATTATAGCGTTTGCGCCCTGCATCAGCAGGCCACGACTGCCCTGACTTAACGAGTCCATCCTTATGACTCAAGGCAGAATATGAACTTTTCACAATGTTTTTCTTAAAAAAGTATAACCTGTTGCAAAAATACACACTTTGTTGAAAAAATACGATTATGAATCAAGGAGCACTCTCTTAAGGACAGACCCCTTTACATTCTAGGCCATTGAAATATATACCTTCTTTTACATACTAATGAATTAAGGAAGATCTATGTATTTTTCTCTTAAAGCCAGAATAATGTGTATAGCCCTGCTGGTAACGGTCTGTAACGCAGCTGAAATATCAGCCAAGGAAAATTCTAGCCCTTTAAATTCAATTTATGCCTGCACATCAATACTTAACGACTCCGAACGGCTAACCTGTTTTGATAACGCAGTTCCTGTATTGCAGGTAAAAGAAAAGAAAAAAGAAATTATCACCATAGATGCAGAAGGGGCGAAGGCTATAGAAAGGGACTCCTTTGGATTTTCTCTCCCATCATTGCCAAAATTAGGATTGATCAAACCTCGATCAAAAGATGTGAAAAAACCTGCTCAAGTTTTCAAGGTAAAATCCCTTTCAAACCGCAGAGGTAAGATCACTTTAGTTATGGAAAACAATCAAGTATGGCAGCAAACAAGCGGGGACATTGGATATATTCCCAAGGGAGATCTGACAGCAAAAATAAAACCAGCCTCACTTGGAAGCTTTTTCATCTCTTTAACAAATCAAGATGGTGATACGGGCCGAAAAGGCGTCCGGGTCAAACGTATCAAGTAAATAATAAACTATTCCCTCTATGAACCGGCCCGTAAAATCCAAGCGGCAGGGGCATGCCCTATCTTAAAGTAAAGCTTTTCAGCAGCCCTAATATTACGCTTTTTTTGCCGGAAGATATCGAAAACTTGCGATATAATATCCTCATTCATCGCCGCCCTTATCATGCTCGCCATGCGACCTTCATAAGCCAATATTTCCGAACGCATATTTTCTAGCCATAGGAGACTATCATTAAGGTGATACTTTTGTGACTGCGAGATGAGTTTATGACTGGATTCGAGCAAATAATAGGTAAATCGCGCAAATTCATTATTAGGGTTATTATGTCCTTTGAGCCATGTCATTAAAGGTTCTGCTGAGACATTTAAAGCAGACATTGATTGATCTAGGGCTTGTTTATGACGTTCTGTAGAATTTTCATGCGCCTTATTAACCGCTATAAGGCATTTTTTAGCGTTATCTAAAAAACCGCTCTTTAAGACATGGGTTATTTGCTCAAGAGACTGCTGACACCCGCTCTCTATGGCTCCGCCCTCTATATGAGTCACAAGAACAACAGCTCCCTTTGGCCGTAATATTCGGTCCATTTCTTTAACCGCCTCTATGATTTCAGACGCCCCTCCTGCATATTCAAACCCAAATTGACTCACCACCATGTCAAAACTATTCGCCTGAAAAGGCGTTTTAGTCACGGGCCCAACATATCCAATGGCGGATGGGATTTTGGTTTTTAAAACATCAATCGCATTTTTTGAAACATCTATACCCGTCAGATTTGACAAACCAGCCATTTTTGCCTGTTTGAGGACGGAACCCGCACCGCAGGCGAAATCGATTAGCTGTGTGGATTTAGGCATATTGGAAAATATGTTTTGCCAAAAATCCGTCAAAATATCATTATCTTCTATGCCAACACCTAAAAGGGCGTCGCCCGATGTTTGGGCCGACCGTCCTTTCCAGTAATTATTCCAATCCTGTGCGTGATCAGAGAGCATATATGAAATGTCCTTTTACAAGATAGGAGGGTTAAACGTTAGTCACGGTTCGCTCGCTTTTATGCCTGAACTCATAAAAAGGGCAAGCCAAGGATTTTACAGTATTTGACATTTTATAACACCTCCGCAAAAATCACGAACATGTCAAAAAATGAGACTAGACGCCTCCCTTCTTTTTGGATTAAACCCCCCAAGTT
>CAZKHC010000256.1:0-2167 GCA_964552135.1 uncultured Algimonas sp.
TTGCTTGCCAAAGTCTTCTTACCGCGTGTCGGCGAGACGATTGAAGAGCGTGGATCACGTATCGCCGATGATCTCGACCAAGCTTCGCGCATGCAGCGCGAGGCTGAAGAGGCTGAAAAAGCCTATACACAAGCGTTGGCGGACGCGCGGGCGAAAGCCATGAATGTCGCCGAGACAACGAAACAATCCGTCGATGCGGAAATCCAAACGGAACTCACGGCAGCCGATGCAGAAGCTGATAAGGCCGCTGAAGCCGCCGAAGCGCGTATCCGACAGGTCCGCTCTGCTGCACTGAGTAATATTGAATCGGTTGCGGCGGAAACCGCACAAGCCGCCGTGTCTGCCCTTACGGGTAAAAAACTCACGCTTGCTGCCGTTAAGTCCGCACTGAACTAGAGGGAGCGAAGACATGCATTTTACAGCTGATCTTGGCGATCCGACCACCTGGGTCTTTATCGCGGTCGTTCTTTTTCTGCTCGCCCTGCTTTATTTTGGGATTCATAAGAAAATTGCTGGCGCGCTGGATGCACGATCAAATGCCATTCGCGCCGAATTAGATGAAGCCCGGCGCTTACGCGAAGAAGCGCAGGCCCTGCTTGCCTCCTATCAACGTAAACAAAAAGAAGCCGAGGCCCAAGCCGAAGACATCGTCAAACAAGCGCGGTCCGATGCCGAAAATATGGCGACTCAAGCCCGCAAAGATTTAGCGGAACGTTTGGAGCGCCGCGCAGCGCAAGCCGAAGCAAAGATCGCAAATGCTGAAGCTCAGGCCATGGGCGAAGTAAAAGCCAAGGCGGCCGACATGGCGCTAAATACCGCAGAAACCTTGCTTCGGACAAAGCTCACAGCTGCGGATAAGTCCAAATTAATCCAAGACGGTATCAAACAAATGGGCGCAACGCTCGGCTAATCATCGCCAAAACGCAGCTCCATTTCTCAAAAGGCCGTCGCTACGATGGCCTTTTTGATATCTCTAGCAAAGGTAATTGCTGGCTTCGAGAAGCTGTTGCTCTACGCGGTTGCGCTGCAAATAGTGATGCGTTTTGGCATCCGGACGCGTGGTACGCTCATTCAAACGATTCAATTTACGGGTCAGATGTCCTATTGTCAGGCTACGTGTGTGGCAGTTCGAATTAACGATCCGGTTGATAAGGGAGGGCATATTATATCCTTCATATTGTTTTTTCGATAATTTCAATATGAACAATAACGCCCTCACCTACCAATCACCTTGAAACACCCTGTAGAGGACTAAATGTGATAAGATTCTCACTCATGCTTGAGCGACGCGTGAGCGAAATCACTCCGCCGCTTCGGCAATATCCGTAGGCGGCGTCCAGCGCAGCACAGGTTTCCGTGCAGCTTGGGTTTCGTTCAATCGCCGCATAGGGGCGTAAACGGGGGCTTGCTTGAAACGCTCGACTTCACCTGCTTTTGCTCCGATCGCGAGGCTCCGCATGGATTGAATAAAGCGGTCCAGCTCTCCTTTGCTCTCACTCTCCGTTGGTTCAATCAACATCGCGCCGTGAACAACGAGCGGGAAATACATCGTCATCGGGTGATAGCCTTCGTCAATCATCGCCTTGGCGAAGTCGAGGGTTTCAACCCCTGTGCCTTTTAAGAAGCGGTCATCGAAAAGCGCTTCATGCATACAGGTGCCTTCAAAGGCGGGCGTCATGACATCAGATAATGAAGCCTGTACGTAATTGGCATTTAGCACCGCGTCTTCGGTCGCCTGTTTCAAACCGTCCGAACCGTGGCTCATCATGTAAGATAGGGCACGTGTGTACATGCCCATATTTCCGTGGAAGGCGCACATACGGCCAAATGATGTCGCGTCAGGATGTTCAACCAAATCAAAGCCGTCCTCCGTTGCGACCACATAAGGCACAGGCGCGTGGTCTTTCAGCGCATCAGAGAGAACTGTCGGACCCGACCCTGGACCGCCGCCGCCATGCGGCGTCGAAAAAGTCTTATGCAAGTTGATATGCATTGCATCCACACCGAGATCACCCGGACGGACGCGCCCGACCAGCGCATTGAAATTTGCGCCATCGCAATAAAAATACCCGCCCGCTTTATGAATGAGCTCGGCAATTTCGATGATGTCATTTTCGAACAACCCGCAGGTGTTAGGGTTCGTCAGCATGATGCCAGCAATGTCGGA
>CAZKHC010000257.1:0-2163 GCA_964552135.1 uncultured Algimonas sp.
AATCGATATGTGAGTGGCCCCTAAGGGGCCATCCATAAAGTACGTACGCAGTAAAACCCGAAGTTTTGGTCCATTTGCAAAACTCTTAAAACAAAAAGAGTGGATTTTATAAAGTTAAACTTAGAACTTAGAAATTTGGTTTTTTGAAAAAAATGCTTTACAAACAAAAACGAACGAATGAAACGAACTAATATATGGGTACACTAGTACACAATGGAAACAATAGTAAATGTAAATTCTAATTATGATAATTGCACGTTTTTTTATAGGAAACACTTTAGCTTCAGCCTCTGTGTTTCTTAATTTTAGTCAAATCCAGCCTAAAATATTTCTTAGATGTTTCTTAAAAATAAACATTACTTCTACCAAGATACAAGCGATAGCAATATTGTTGTGATATTTTGAGTTTTATTTGTTTGTTTCGTTGTTATTGAGACCTTTAATCCTATTGTCTCAAGAAAGTTGATCATGATTCTCTTTGTTTCTCAAAAAAACATATGTCAAATATTTTGAGCCTTGATGTTTCGTAACATTAGCAAAAGTTCAGTCTTATGTTTCTTATAAAACAACGTGTATTATGACAAACGAAAGTGAAAAATATAAGCGGCTAGTAAATAAAAAACTCGGACACTTCTAGATTATTTAATGATATTTTTTATATATTTTTAGGTTAATCATCAACGACATCGCCAAAATAAAAGAAACAAGAAGCCTGTCGGGCTTAAGATACCCGCTTATGTTATACACGTTTTTTAATTACTATTACCTTAAAGAAGCCTTTGGATGTTCTTATTTATGTTCTTATATAGTTTGTTCTTATAACAAAAAAGTATAGTTGAAAAATATACACGCGTTTCTTTTAATTAAGAACCATCTGTAAATTTTTGCAAAGTAAGATATATTTTAAAAAACGAATTAAAAAAAAAAGTTATTTATAATAAGTTACTGTAAGGGAAACTTATAAAAGCTTATAAAAAAAAATCTATCATCTATAAAATTAAATAATTGGTTTTGTAAAATAAGAGGAAATTTGATCATCATTACATAAACAAATTTAATTTACAAAATTAAAAAATTTTGATGGAAAAAAGACTTATTTCAAGGTTTTTTCATAATGGATTCCGGGACACGTGGAATCGTTTCTCAAAAATTTACTAAGATCAAAGTCTTTTGCCCTTTTTGCAAAAGCTTGTTCCACAGAATCTTTCAAGATTAGTCATCCGCAAGAGTTATTTCCTACAAAAATGTCAAAACTAGTTACCTGCAAAATTTTGTTCAGCAAAGTTTCTGAGAGAAATTTCTGAAAAATAAGGAAGTCAAAATGAAATCAAAGTTAATTCAATTTTTTATGCCTGTTTCAATCACTTGCACTACTGCTACACTATGAGAAAAGATAATATAGAAAAGTAAAAAATTGATTCAGTGTTTCAATTTGATTGAAATAAATAAGATAAATCCTTCTTATCAATCAATCAGGCAAAGTTTATTCCTGCAAAAATATCAAGGTACCCATCTGCGAAAGTTTATTCCTGTGAAATATATCTGTGACTATATACTGGCTAATCAAATCATAATTGATTGATTGCAATAGAATTTTTTCATAGTCTGGTGTAAGGTATATGCTCTGTACATGTTTTTTTTTATAAGCAAGTGTCTGCCCCCTGGTCAGGCTCGGATATGCTTAAGCTGTCAAAGAATCCAGCCTTGATTTATGCTTACTATATGCTTATTAACTTATTTTTTCCCTGGTGAATATGCTTATTGTCTCAGTTGAACTAACGATGTAAATGCTTAGAATTACATGACACAAAGTAAGTATTAAAATTGCGACTAACGCTTCTTTAAACACAACAATGCTCTGTTTTTGCGCTGGCCCGTTTATCATGACCAGCAAAAACTTGTATTAGAATACTTTTAGGCTGGCCTCTATGCTTATATTATGTTTAAAAAATCAGCAATTCTGAGCCTGTGTATGCTTATAAGCGTTATGCTTATAAAAAAAAACATGTATACAGTGTTTTTTTATTGAAAATATTTTCAGGTATATACCTACGGTATAAACTACAGTATGCTGACAGTAAATATAGTTCCACACTGTATGTACCGTATATAGCTATGGTGCTTGTTTATTAAATATAGTTGTATGCCGTATTTTTATTCAAT
>CAZKHC010000258.1:0-2161 GCA_964552135.1 uncultured Algimonas sp.
GACTTTGCCGCAAGCGCGATTGACGTAGACGGAAACCGCAATGCGCGAACTCAGGTGGGATTGCGGGAATTGGCAGAATATCAAAATGGATTTGTTGAATCGCTCCGCAGCAACCCGACCGAACTTGTAAGAAATAAGAATGGGAATTTCACACCAGGGTTTACGCGTTTTGAATCAGACACAGATCAATTTGCTCCAGGTATTGATGAGACAGCCACCGCCAATATCGTCACGGTATTTTATACAGATGTAACCTCATTTGAATACACAATTGGAACCGTTGGGAATGGGACACAAACTCGATTAACGTCTCTGGGATTCAATTGTCCGAACCTTCAGCAACCTATTGCCTCATCTGAAATGGATGAAGATTTTGGCGATGCGCCTATCCTCAACTATGGCAACCCAATCCATACAATCGTTGACGGTATTCGATTAGGCGCAACTAACTCAGCAGACTCCGGACCTTTCGATAGTTCAACTGCCATAGGCGATGCCGGCGATGACGGGGTCACCTTTGGGTCATTTGTGCAAACCCAGACAGCCGAGGTTACAGTCAATGTCCTCGGCGCAAACGGTTATTTGCAAGGTTGGATAGATTGGAATGCTGATAATGATTTTGAGGACGCCGGCGAACAAGTCGCGCTTGATATTCAAGATACAGACAATGATGGAATTATCACGCTAAATGTAGCTGTGCCGCAATCAGCTTCCACCTCACAAACCTTCGCTCGATTCCGGTGGTCAATGACTCAAGGGCTGGAATCTAATACTGCCGCTGCAAATGGTGAGGTTGAAGACTATCAAATTGGCCCCATAGTTGCGGCAGTCGTTGATCTGGATGCAGTAAAAACTGTCGAAGTTTATGATCCCGGTAATCTAGGACTTTATATGACCCCTGGAAATGAAGTGCTTTACAAAATTACCGTAACAAATGCTGACACATCTAACGCGACTGCAGATGATGTAGATATAGTCGATACCTTGCCGACAAATCTTAAATTTATCTCGGCCACGACAACTGGATTTACGAGCGGAATGTTTGGCAATCCTGCCCTACCATCGGCTAATCAAGATTGCGAGGTTACGCCGTGCGTTGTGAGCTTTGAGGGTGGATCGGTTGCGATTGACAGCGTCGCAGAAATTCAAGTTAGAGCCCTAATAAAATAGGTCATCAGTGCCCAGAAAACGCAATCAGCGACGTGACCGGAACACCTAAAGATTCAATCCGTTTTGCCCCGCCCAAATCCGGCAAATCTATCACAAAGGCCGCACCAACAACCTCGCACTCCGTACGCTGTAACAACTTAATCGCCGCCTCTGCTGTCCCGCCAGTCGCGATAAGATCATCTATAACTAAAACGCGTTGATTTTTGGTCACCGCATCCGCATGAATTTGAAGCGTGTCCGTACCATATTCTAGTTGATAGTCCTGCTCATAAGTCTTGAAAGGTAATTTCCCTTTCTTGCGAACAGGAACGAAACCGACACCGAGTTCTAAGGCGACGGCCGTACCAAATATAAAACCGCGTGCATCTATACCTGCGATAACATCTATCCGAGAGTTTCGAAACGCGCTGGCAATTTCTTCGATGGATTGCTTCAATGCTTCAGGATGCGACAGCAGCGTCGTAATATCGCGGTACATAATGCCTGCTTCGGGGAAATCAGGTACCGTTCGGATATGATCTTTGAGATTTAAACTAGGCATTCACAGCATCCGTTTCGGGTAAAATATGGGTTTCAGAAAACGCTAAGGCTTCCCATTCCTGAAAATGTAAATCGCTCATGAGTTCCGAAATATAAACGTCGCTTCTGGTGGACCGCGGTAGACCATAGCTTTCAAAGCGTGTTGCGACAGGCAGGTAAAATGCGTCTGCAATCGTCCAATCATTAAACAAAAACGCCCCGTCATGCTTACTAAGCAATTCATCCCACATCGCTGAAATTTCGGCGGCTTCGACCAAGCAATCGGCGGGCATAGGGCCTTGCGTACGTCGGCGCAAATTCATTGGCGCTTCGCGGCGGATAGCTTCAAAACCTGTGTGCATCTTTCTAACAACAGCTTTCGCATCATTGCGCATCGCTTCGTCCTTAGGCCAAAGGTTCGGCACAGCTTTCGCGCAAAATTCAGAAATCGCCAGACTATCGGGGATGACCT
>CAZKHC010000259.1:0-2144 GCA_964552135.1 uncultured Algimonas sp.
GCGAGGCTGACAGAACCATTGCCGAGATATTTATTCGCAAAACCGAGGCCCGCGCCAAGCGGGACCTGCGCACCAACGATCCCGTGCCCGCCGTAAAAATGTTTTTCGGTCGAAAACATGTGCATCGACCCGCCTTTTCCGCGGGAGTATCCGCCTTCGCGGCCCGTTAACTCGGCCATAACGCCTCGTGATTCCATTCCACAAGCGAGCATATGGCCATGATCCCGGTAACCCGTAATCATCTGATCACCCTCTTTCATCGCCGCGCGACAACCCGTGACGACAGCTTCTTGCCCGATATAGAGATGACAAAATCCAGCGATTTGCCCCATTCCGTAAAGCTGTCCCGCCTTTTCTTCGAAGCGGCGAATAAGAAGCATCTCTCGATAATAGCCTAGGAGTTCAGTCTTATTCGTCTTTGGAGAAGTCTTCTTGGAAGAATTTTTAGCCATTTTCAGCCCTTATTTCATATGTGAAATAACTACATCAGTAGAGGTGGGGCTTTTTGTAAAAACTGGCTTATGGGTCAAGCCAAATCGTCACTTCTTTCGTGTCCAAAACGAACAATTCTCTGCGAGCAGCGATATCTAGAGCGTCTAAGTCCAAACTCTCATTAGAGAGCGCTTTTACCTTCGCCTTCAGCTCTTTATGGCGGGACTCACTGACCTCCAATTTGGCCTTTAGATCATCTGCTTGATCGGAATAGCTGATCCAAGACAAAACACCTTGAGAGCCGGAAAAAGCATGGAAGGCTAGATAGGCATAAAGCACAATCAACCCTAGCGCGGGCGCGCGGCGGCGTAGATTTAAGCGAGGCCGTCTTATGGTGGACAAAATGCGCACAGCTCACCATGCGCATTTATGGTTATCATTCGTTTAACACGCCGCCCAAAGGCGCGTGAAATCTATGAAAATACAGCGGCTTAAGCCGTATAGCCTTTCGGCATAACTGTCTGTCCCGCGTAAACAGCCATTTCGCCGAGCTGCTCTTCAATCCGAAGGAGCTGGTTATATTTCGCGAGCCGGTCGGAACGCGCAAGGCTACCTGTTTTGATTTGCCCGCAATTGGTCGCAACGGCCAAATCCGCAATTGTCGTATCCGATGTTTCGCCAGAGCGGTGGCTCATCACAGCAGTAAAACCTGCACGGTGCGCCATATCAACGGCGTCCAATGTTTCGGATAATGTGCCAATCTGATTGACCTTTACGAGAATAGAATTTGCCGCGCCCAATTCGATACCTTTTTTGAGGCGCTTCGGGTTTGTCACAAAGAGATCATCACCGACCAACTGACATTTTCCGCCAATGCGGTCATTCAAGGCGACCCAACCGTCCCAATCATCCTCATCCATACCATCCTCAATCGAGATAATCGGATAGTTATCGACAAGATCTTCGAGGTAATCGACAAATTGTGCTGACGTCAGAGACTTGCCCTCACCTTTCAGCTCATATTTGCCGTTTTTGTAAAATTCAGTCGAGGCCACATCCATCGCAAGGAAAACATCTTTACCCGGTGTATATCCGGCCGCTTCAATCGCAGACATGATATAATCTAGCGCGTGTTTGGATCCTTCGAGATTTGGCGCAAAACCGCCCTCATCGCCAACATTTGTATTATGGCCGTCGCCTTTCAGCTTTTTCTTCAAAGCATGGAAGATTTCCGCGCCGCAACGCAGGCCTTCGGAGAAACTCTTCGCGCCAACGGGCATGACCATAAATTCTTGGACATCAATCGGGTTATCGGCATGCTCACCGCCATTGATGATATTCATCATCGGCACAGGCAGAACATGTGCGTGCGTTCCGCCGACATAACGGTAAAGCGGGATTTGCTGAGAGTCGGCAACAGCCTTGGCCAATGCCAATGACACGCCGAGCATCGCATTCGCGCCGAGGCGGCCTTTATTCTCTGTTCCGTCAAGTGCAATCAGGATGGCATCGATGCCGCGCTGATTTTCAGCGTCGAGACCTTCGATCTCGTCCGCGATTTCAGTATTCACATTAAGAACGGCGTTGCGAACGCCTTTGCCTAGATAGCGCTTCTTGTCGCCATCGCGAAGTTCTACGGCTTCATGCGCGCCCGTAGACGCGCCTGATGGGACAGCTGCACGGCCGAATGCCCCATCACTCAGTGTGATGTC
>CAZKHC010000260.1:0-2143 GCA_964552135.1 uncultured Algimonas sp.
GGCGATCTGCGGACAATCCAACAATTACTCGGACATGAAAGCCTATCGACAACGCAGCGCTATACGGATGTTGATGCAGCACGCCTGATGGATATTCATGCAGGCGCACACCCAAGAGCATAATGGCAAAACGGCTTAATGGGCAGTCGTTAGGTTTAAACCAACCGCGCCCGTTAGGATGAGGCCAATGAATGCCATTTGCGCAGCACTCAGGGATTGTTTGAAAAACAGAAAGCTTAAAATCGCGACCATCGAAATACCAACGCCCGCCCAAATCGCATAGGCCACGCCCGCGGGCAGGACTTTCAAAACAGGCGCGAAAAACCAGAAACAGATCGAGTAACATCCAATCGCCGCCATTCCGAGAGCCATTTTCTCAAACCCATTCGAAGCTTTTAATAATAATGTTCCTGCCACTTCAAACCCAATCGCGAGGGTTAAATAAATCCAAACTTGCACAATTTTTCTCCAAAATATCTCGGCCCTAGAGCCGAGACAAAACTTACAATTTTTATGACGGCGTAGGATTAATCATATCAATAGATAGGCTTGTCCCAATATTTGGAACCGTAAATTTGACGTCGTCAAATGTCGGCATGCGGTCTTCGGGCGGCTGTCCCGATGCGCCGTAACTATCGAAAATAATAGTATAGTCTTCACTCATGGAAAACCGACCATCGCCGTCGCGGTCATGCCAGACTGACACCGCGTAATCACCCGGCTCTTCAACCATAAATGTCGCCGTCATCGACCCTGTTTTTGCATAAGGTGTGACGCCGCCTGCACCTTTCAACGATTGATACTGATCTTCCGTCTGGATCGATACATAGACCGGATCAGAGCCTTCGGCGGCAGGATCCAGATTTACAATCGTGACGGTAACAGGAATATTTCCGGGCCGTATTTTCCAATCAGATTCTGAAGCTTCAGCGGCAGAGGCTGTGGTGGCACCCACAAGCATCATACATAAAGCCGAACCTATCAGGCCAAGAGGTTTAGGTAGGTTAGATACAAACATTTTCGTCTCCTTTTCGATTAGGTTTGTATTTCAAAGTTGACACAAACAAGTTTGTATATCAAACTTGTTTTATATTCGAAGTCAAAAGGAGACATATGATGACAAATGAACAAGCCTTGATGGCAGATTTAAAGGAAGCCAGCCGAATAGCCAAAACTGGAGAAGATATGCCGCTTGTTGGCGGTCCTATTGGATTGATGTGGGGCGTGCTGCTAACGACAATCATGACCGTCCATTATATGGTAATCACGCAAACTTTGGCGCTTTCGCAACATTATCTGATATTTTTCTGGGGCGCGTTTGTAATAATTGGCGTCATCGGTAGCGTTACTATAGGTAAAAAACTTGACGAAAAACCGGGGGCATATTCAATTGCTAATCGCGTGGAAAGCTACGTTTGGATAATGTTCGGAGGTATGATGGGCGCACTCGGGGTTGGCGTAATCCTCAACCAATTATTCGGAAACGGAAGTCATGAGTTATGGACACTTATGGTCATTTTTGGATTTGCTGGTCAGGGCCTAGCTTATGGTGTTGTCGCTAAGCTTACTGGCCAAGCTTGGTTACATTTCGCATCCTTTGCAAGTTTCACAATAGCCGCAATGACAATGAGTTTTTATAATAGCGCTATTATTTATCTACTCGCCGCTTTGGGCGCATTTGTGACAGTTGTTATTCCGTCTCTCATGTCGATTCGGAAAGAAGGCTAAGATGTCCGCTGATAATCCCGACATAGATATTGGCGCGATTGATGACGTCATTCACGGACGGCTACGATTAGGCGTCATGGCCTATCTCTCGGCTGTAAACCCGGCAAGTTTTCCGGAGTTGAAGGATAGAACAGGTGCGACGAATGGGAACCTTTCAACCCATCTGACGAAACTGGAGTCCGCCGGATATATACGCCAAGAAAAAGGCTATAATGGGAAAAGACCACAGACCCTTGTGCATTTAACGCCCCAAGGGCGAACCGCTTGGATTGCCTATCTTGAGGCTATGAAAACATTACTTGGCCATTCGATTTCAAATGGTTGAGCTTTGCCGCTAAACACCGCATGTCAGTCACCAGAGTTTACTGGAGACTGACATGTCAAACGCCCTTTTTAACCCGCTGACGATTCGCGG
>CAZKHC010000261.1:0-2117 GCA_964552135.1 uncultured Algimonas sp.
ATCTGCACAATACAGATTGGTAGTCACTGCGAAGCTGTCCTTGAACCCGCCATTGAATTGTTAAGAGCGGAAAGGGAGTGTTACCGGGCACAGAGGGAAGCGGTGAAAGTCCTCGCTGCTACAGTCTATGACGAAGCGGTGATGAGTGTGAACCTAGAAAGGGACGCACTGCGGGATGAAAGGAGGAGCAAGGAACGTGATGAAGCTGCACATTTGGAGCTCTCGATGTGCCATGAGCGTGCAAAGGGCACAATGCTATGCCTGCTTCGAGAGGAAAAGGCCAGTGCTGCTCACGATAGGGAGGCACGAAAATGGCAGTGGCATAACGAGCAGGTGGCCATAGCGATGATGGAGCGGAGGGAAAGGTTTATTAGTAATGTAAAACTTTCCCGAGAGGAGTGTAACCTATATCGCCACCTTGCTGAGGCAGCAAGTCAGAAGGAAAAGTATCAGCTGCTCTGCTTGCGTCAGGTTGGCGCAGAGCGTCTGCGAGTGTTGCAGCTACAACCTTCAACGAGGAGCGACATGCAACAGGTTTCTGCCTCGGGCTCTTCAGCGGAGGGGGAGGCGGGAGAGGCTACGATGAGGGAGATCGCCGAATTAGGTACCCTACCCTCCGCAGACACACCGTCGGCGTACCCTGCACTCCCTGTACAGGGAAGAGAGGAGACTTGCACGTTACTGTTCTGGGAGGATCCGGAAATAGTAGAGGAGCAGAGGAGCTACGCAGCATCTTCAATCACAAGCTCAGATCACGTGTCATCCCTCGACGGATATGAGAGCGTGGATATGGATGGCCGGGGTGCCCGGCCGGATGGGAACCTGTTGAGGTACTGGACGACCGTCGATGATTTAGAGGACGGGACGTTACCGTGGTTGCCTAGGGCATGCAAGCGACCCGAGGAGGTGACAGAGGAACCATTGAGGCCAGAAGTTGCAGAAGTTGGGACGGTCGGTGCCAGTGATTGGGCACAACATGCGGTGGAGAGCACCATGGGCACAGGGAACGCTAATCTGCCCCTCCCGGAGCGATCTCATGCACCTACTACCCTCACCACAGAAACAGTAGCATCCATTTCTGCATGGCTGCGAGGCATCCCGTCGGAGCCACCGGGGCTGGGATATGAGGTCATTCAATCGAGTGACATGACTTCAGAGACAGCGGAGAAACGTGGTCTCCCAGAATCCTATGCATGTGCTACTGTAGTGGCTGGCATCTTCGATGTGGTCAAACGGGTTGAAAGCTGCGGGCGAGGAGAGTCATGGCGGAGGTCGGGAATGTTCCCTCCCATGAGCCCGGAGGTTGTGGAGCCAACCGATTGCGAACGAGTTGACATGTCTGTCTCCCGTCGTGAGGATGTCGTCAAATTAGGAGACGAAGGGGCCCGCCGAGTAACAGACGGGTCACAGGAAACAGAGGGACATGAAGAACTATGCATGGGCACAGCCCAACATCTCATGCGGACACTGATGGAAAGCCCTGTAGCTCCCACGGCTGATATCGTCGACGTGGCGGCGTCGAGGAACAACCCGGGAACAGAGGTGGTGGTCGATTCACTTTGCAATGCGGGTGACCCTACTGTGGTTGAGGAGGTCGAGCTGCCCATGTCCACCGCCGCAGGGACTGAGGCTCCTCCCGCCCTCGTAGTAGATATCGTCGACATAAGGAACATCTGGGGGACAGAGGTGGATAGTGGATCACTATGGGATGTGAGTGCTCCCGCCCCGACGACAACGGTTGGGCTCCCCATCCCAATACCGATACCGGAGATATCGACTGAAGCTGCCACAGTCCCCACCGTTGATATGGGTTACCGCAATGATATGTGGGGGACAGAGATGGTGTCTGGAGTGTTTTGGGATGAGCACGAGAGCTCCCAATCAACAACGACTGAACCTCGCCTCCCATCATGGCCTCCGAGCACCGTTGCATCATCATCGATACAGGAAGCTAATGCACCCTCTGCTAGCAGTATCTGGAACTCCCCCTCGTCATCAGTCACATGGGATAGCCTTGCACCCCGAGGTACGGGTGTGCGGGATGACCCACTTTGGCCGGAAAGTGGTGGTGGTGAGAGGTCGTGAAGGCATAGGAAGTTTGTAAACTTTAGATTGTA
>CAZKHC010000262.1:0-2111 GCA_964552135.1 uncultured Algimonas sp.
CATATCTCTTTATTCCGAAGTTATCAGCACATAATTAAATTAGAGAGCTAGCTGCCACCAAACTGACTTGACCCATTACCATGGTAGGTAACGATTAGTATTCTTAACGTATTCCACAAAAGCTTCACCATGGGTCTCTTTAAGGTAAGGCTCCTCGATTCGCCTTACGATGAGCTCGATACAAACCCAACAGATGACTGCACAAAGCCATATTATTAGACTAATCACCGTCAAGCTTAATCCGATCCAAAACAGTAGGATGCCGAAGTAGATCGGGTTTCTGGATTTTGCGTATAAACCGCCTATTTTTAGAGACGTAGTTTCATTTGAATCTACACCAATTCGCCAGGAATCCCCCATCTGATATTGAGAGATCACTGTGAACAAAATGCCAGTAATACCAATGACAAATCCAAACCATCGATAGGGATTTGGAAGTTCAAAAGAGACCTCGAGAGTTCCAGCTTGATTCAGGATTACTGCGACCAGTGCGACACCAAATGAAAGTACAAAGATACTACCCGGCAAGATTTCGATTAGTGGTGCATTCGGTGACGCCATACGCACACCAAAGTCTCCAGTTTGTATGCGTTGAATACAGACTATTAAGATAACTGCAAAGAATAGAAATGAAGAAATTAAGATCAAAGACATTACGATCGCCTATTAATTGATTGACTGTTGCAACGCATTATGCAAACATATGAATATGTATTCAACTATTATATTGAATTATTTATGACATCAGATAAATCAAAACTTCCTGGCATGGATTCCGAAGAAAATGTCTCGCAATTGGCCGATCTATTCAGCCTTATGGGTGACACTAGTCGATTGCGCATTATCCTTTGTTGCCTGCACGAACCGATCAGCGTGAGCGATATCGCATCGCAGCTGGGCTTGTCTCAGTCTCTAGTGAGTCATCACTTGCGTTTGTTGAAGGCCGCGCGAATGGTTCGGTCTGAGCGAAGGGGCAAACAGGTTTTCTACACCGCGGCAGACCATCATGTTCAATGTGTTATTGAAGATATGGCTGCGCACATTGCGGAACCCGCAAACTCGGAGGACTCGTAATGGTAGGTTGCACAGACTGTTCACCAGAACCAACTGGCGAGCATCAAGATCCAATTTTTAGACGAGTTCTATGGTTCGCGTTAATCGTTAATTTTGGGATGTTTGTGGTGGAAATAGTTGCCAGCTATTTTGGCGATTCGGTTTCTCTGCAAGCAGACGCTTTGGACTTCTTCGGTGATGCGGCCAACTACGCGATTAGCTTATTTGTATTGGGGATGGCTCTTCATGTGCGCGCACGCGCTTCGCTGTTTAAAGGGATTACCATGGGCGCATTTGGTATTTGGGTTCTCGTCAACGCTGGTTATCGTGCCTATGTGGGCAGCACTCCCGAACCGTCTATCATGGGGTCGATCGCCCTACTCGCACTCATTGCAAATGTCTCGGTGGCCGTCATGCTTTTCCGTTACCGTGAAGGCGACTCCAATATGCGGTCTATTTGGCTGTGCAGTCGCAATGATGCAATCGGCAATATCGCGGTGATGGCCGCTGCAGCCGGTGTTTTTACTACCGCATCTCGTTGGCCAGACCTAGTTGTTGCTGGTCTGATTGCATCATTGAGTCTCAGCGCGGCGTACCAGGTTATCAAACTGGCAATTGCTGAAATGCGATCAGGCTTAGCGGGTCACTTGCGGTAGAGGGCACAAAATTGCTCTAAGGATTAGACCTACAAACTGTTGTTGTACTCATGCCAGTCATTATTTTAAAACATGGAGCAATTGCTAAATATGCAGTGCTTCGATAATTGGGCATTCAGGTACTTCTCTACCAGAACAATCAGCAGACAGCTTGGTAAGTGTTTTTTCTATCTTTTTCAAATCAGAAATTTTTGCCCGAATATCCAATAAATGTTCGTCAGCGATAGTCTTTACTCGCCTACAAGATACTTGGTTGCCATCAACCAAAGAGAGTAAGCCGCGTATCTCCTCAAGCGAAAAGCCCATCTCGCGGCAACGCCGAATAAAAGATAAACGTTTAAGGTCGTCTTCATAGTAGACACGGTGGCCGCCTGCACTTCGGTCTGGCTCTGGTAATAAGGA
>CAZKHC010000263.1:0-2111 GCA_964552135.1 uncultured Algimonas sp.
TTGCGGTAAGAGAGCCGCATTGTATCATCGAGGCCCGCGCGCACAAGATCTAGCTCATCCGCGCCGTCTAAATATTCGCTCTTAAAACCGCGCGTGAATTTCATACCTTGTTTTTCAAGCGCCTCAATCAGCGCGCGGTTGCGGCCTTCTTCATAGCGGCGCTGCAAACGCCCAAAGCGGATTTGGTTTATATTTTTTACCCACTCAAAATAGGAGACAGTCACACCGCCTGCATTAGCAAACATATCCGGAATAATTGTAATGCCGCGGTCACGCAGAATTTTATCCGCCTTGGCTGTCACGGGACCATTGGCCGCCTCGATGATAAGCTTGGCTTTGATGGAGTGGGCGTTATCGATATTTATCACGGATTCCAATGCCGCAGGGATAAGAATATCGCATTTATCCGCCAACGCGTCCGTATCTTGACTGACCTCTCCGCCGGTAAACTCCTCCAGCGGCGCGCCGGAGATCATGTGATCCTTAAGCGCTTGAATATCGATACCGTCGCCATTCCGTACAACTCCGCCGCGCTCAATCACGGTAATAATTTTAGCCTTATCTTCCTCAGCGAGAAATAACGCCGCGTGATAGCCGACATTTCCAAGGCCCTGAACGACAATTTTTTTACCTTTGAGGTCTCCGCGTAACTTCGCGGCTTTAACATCATCGCTATGGCGGAAAAATTCTTGCAGCGCATATTGCACGCCCCGTCCTGTGGCCTCGACGCGGCCCATAATTCCGCCCAGATGAACGGGTTTTCCCGTCACGCAAGCAACAGCATCTATATTTTCATTATTGAGCCTGCGATATTCATCAACCATCCAAGCCATTTCCCGCTCACCTGTTCCCATATCTGGCGCAGGCACATTAAGCGATGGATGAATCAAATCACGGCGCGCAAGTTCAAAGGTGAATCTACGCGTAATGCGCTCCAGCTCTTCTTCGTTCCAATCCTTCGGGTTAATGCAAAGCCCGCCTTTGGAGCCGCCAAAAGGCACATCAACTAGCGCGCATTTATAGGTCATCAAGGCCGCAAGGGCTTCGACTTCATCTTGATTAACGCCCAGAGAGTAACGAATCCCGCCTTTTACAGGCTCCTTATGTTCGGAATGCACTGAGCGATATCCTGTGAAAGTATGAATGTCGCCGCGCAATTTCACCCCAAAACGCACAATATAAGTGGCATTGCAAACCCGGATTTTTTCAATCAGCTTATCGGATATATCCATATAGCTGGCCGCGCGGTTGAACATAAGCTCAACGGATTCACGGAAACCTAATTCATTTGAAGACGCGGGACGGGACATAAGATGACCTCTTAAGAGTTCTTTACGCTGCATTGCCCCTTCCGCCTAAAGGTCTCTGTCTGCAAAAGTAACCTCCATTTTCAATAACTATGACAAAAACTTGCCGCATAAATGATTGAAACCCCGGCTTCCCACCTTACTTTGTGCGTTAAGCTTTCGTGACCAGCGGCTTAACGGGGCTTTAGGTTTTGCAAACCATAATGCGTCTTCATGCGAAAGGCTTACATCCAATAAGCCTCTGCAAATGAAGCCATATATTGGGAAGTAAATCATGACTGAGTTAACACCAACAAGTCCGACACCGACGGCCGTTCCCTGGACGCCAGAGATGATGAGCCAGCAAGTCGCTGCGCCTGTTGTGCAGCCCATGCCCGCGCCCATTCCAATGCAAGTCCCTCAGCAAATGCCTGCGCCTCAATCCGTGCCGCAAGTCATGGCGCAGCCCGCGCAAATAAATGCACCCGTTAGTCCGCAGGTCTATCCGCAAGCTAACCCCCAAGCCGCGAGGCCTATGAGCCCGCGAGATCAGTTAGCGCAATATGCGCAACCGCAACACAGCATTCAAGGTCAACACCAAATCCACGGGCAGCCGCCTATGCAACCGCAACCCCAGCAGCGTCCTCAAACGCCGCATATGACCCAGCAACCTCCGATGCCTCATCCGTCAATGGCGCAACATCACATGGCCGGACAGCCGCATATGGCGCAGCCTGCAATGGGACAACAGGTTCCAAATGCGCCGCTGCAGGATCCAGCTGGATATCACCAAACCCAAGCTCAAACCCAAGCACAGGCACAGGC
>CAZKHC010000264.1:0-2106 GCA_964552135.1 uncultured Algimonas sp.
TCCCAGAAGTAAAGATTGATGGTCGCAATATGCTAAGCCTCATTGCGGATGATGGTGAGTTCACGCGCGAAGACGATGCGCTCTATTGGCAGAGCGGTTATCTGCAGGTCGTACGTGCTGGGGATTGGAAGTTACAGCATGAAGGGCGGCGGGATAAAAACTGGCTGTTCAATCTGGCCGATGACCCAACCGAGAAAAATGACCTCGCGGAAAGCCACCCGGAAAAACTCGCCGAGCTCACCAAGCTTCTGGAAAAACACCAATCCGGACGTACACAATCCCTCTATCCCTATTCCATGGAAAGCCCGATCCAGATTGATAAGACGCTGGCAGATGAAGCGGCGAAAGATGATGTTGTGGCGTGGTGGCCGAATTAGCCATATCCAGCGCCATATAATTTGTTATTTAGGCTAACCGCTTGGATTTAATAAGACTATCGCAATTACTCAAAATATCGTCCCAAAAAACCTAAAAGTTCTTCTGGGTATTTGTTGAAGTATCCGTAGCCATCAAAGCGCTTACCACTTCCGTGAGGTTTTTCGCCTGTCTCACGCACCCAGATAATGTCCTTTTCTGTCGGGGCTGCGTCATAGATATGCTGAACATCATTCACGCCGGTTTCGGCATCAAACGTATATTCATCTGTTTCAACTTGCGAGAATAGAACAGGCACCGTCAGATTTTTGACGTGTTTCACATTGTCCGCAAAACCAAACCCATATTTCTCGGTCTGCGCAGCAAGGACTTCATCAACAATATCCATGTTTGCTTTTGCGATGATGAAACGCTCATTCATTTTATAGGCGATTGGCGGCTGTATCGCGACGACAGACTTGATCTGCGGATCGGAAAATGTCTCCGGCGCTTCCGACCAAGCTCGGAATGTGGCGCTGGCGCCCATACATTGGCTCAAGAATGCAATTTGGTCATCGCTGAAGGACGGATGACCCTTCACATATTCAAGAGAGCCAATGACGTCTTGCCATTCAGTGGTACCGACGCCCACGGGGGCTTCGGTTCCTACCAGCGTCTTTCCAGTTCCGCCATCGCTTTCACCCTGGCCACGGTGATCATACATTACAACATTATATCCCGCATCGTGAAGATGCTTTACCATGGGCAGATATTCAACAGGAACGCCATCAAGCCCCTCTGCGGAGCCGTACCGCGTCGTTGAGAGTGCATGGTTCATGATGATTGTTTTGTCAGATGCGTATGGTGCAGGAATTTCCCAAGCACTTAACCGGATGCCGTCGGGTGTCATGATGTCCCGATCGACATAATTCATTCCGTAATCATTGGGCGTTTTCACATTGACCAACCGTACGGGAGATACGCGCATTTTAACGATTTGGTCCACGTAAATGCGTTGTTTAATGCCGCCAAGATTAGTAGCCCAAACAAGCCCCAGAACCAAAATTGTCACGATTAGAAATGCAATCGCTCGCTTAAACCACTTCATTTTATTTTCTCCAAAAGAATTTGTAAAAATCAATCAGATTATGCTTTAGTCTGTGAGGCTAACCTCACAGTCAAGCGATAAATGGAGAAAATATGCTGATCGGTAAATTGGTCAATGTTTCAGGCCTTACGAAAGCCTCTATTCGTCATTATGTCGATCTTGGATTACTCAAACCGACAGCTAAACAAGCTGGACAACGTCATTATCAAGACTTCTCAGACACTGATGTGGAGCGACTGAAATGGATATCTCTCGGAAAAACTATGGGCTTTTCGTTGAAAGAAATAGGCCCCTATCTGGATTTGTTTATGTCTGGTGAAGTTCCGGAAAATGGATGGAAGCCTTTATTTGCTGAAAAACTTATTGAAATAGAACAAAAAATTACTGAGCTCGAGAACGTCAGAGCCTTGCTACTGAGTAAAATCGGTTAGTCTCATTTTCTTTGTAAGTTTGTTGATTGCTCCAATCTCCGCAATGGAGGAGGTTTACACGCCCTAAAACAACTTCCGTCGTTTCCCGCGCGGCTTGGGTGTTTTATACTCCGCCGGAAGCGTACAAATTCGTTCCATCCGGGTCGTTGACCTGTCGGCATATTCCCAAATCATATTGTCGCTGTCTCGATAACGCCTGACAACAACAGGGCC
>CAZKHC010000265.1:0-2103 GCA_964552135.1 uncultured Algimonas sp.
GCAAGGGTCGCCGAGAAAAACAAAGTTTGGCGCTGCTTTGGGATAAAGCCCATGATTTTCTTGAGCGCATGGATAAATCCCATGTCCAGCATTTGATCGGCTTCGTCCAAGATGAGGACCTCCACGCCGTCGAGTTTAATCGCTTTACGGTCGACCAAATCAATGAGACGTCCAGGCGTAGCGACAAGGACATCATTCCCGCCCGTCAGCCGTTTAATCTGGCGCGCAATGGGCACGCCGCCGTAAACGCAGGACACAGAGAGATGCGGCACATGACGGCCATAACCGCGCACGGCTTCCGCGATTTGGCTCGCGAGTTCTCGCGTTGGCGCAAGGATAAGAACCCGCGCGCCGCGTTTTGGCGGATCGATGTTATCCGCCAAAATATGATTCAAGGTTGGCAGGGTGAAGCCGGCCGTTTTCCCCGTGCCCGTCTGCGCAATGCCCATGACGTCGCGGCCCTTCAATGCGGGCGGAATCGCTTGCGCCTGAATAGGCGTCGGCGTCGTGTGGCCCATATCGGCTAAGGCGCGCGCTAAAGGTTCGGCAAGCTCAAGAGCAGCGAAGTTTTTCATGGAATATCCGTGAAGCGAGGAGGCCGTCACGGCCTTTGTTAGGCGGCGCGTAGTCTGCGTTCCCTAGTTCGTCAAGCGATTGGGTAAGCTATGCTCATATAGACGAGATGGATGGTATTATTCACCAAAAGGTATGAAACCTTATCTGAAGGTCAGCTTTGGGTGTTTTCCCGGGCGTCTAATTTTCAATTTACTTAAAACCGCAAGAGATTTTCATGAGGGCCGATTGCCCGCGTGGAAATTAAACAGACATTTAACCGCCGGAATAAATAAAAGGCTCGAAATATTTTCCACAAAAGAAATTGAACCATTTGGGGCGCTTCTACGTCTCATACATGTACCTCCCTCGGAAACGCTCTTTATCCCCATTTAGAGCGTCCTCAGAGAGCTCCAGCCCCCTGGACTCTCTGAGGATTCGCGGCGGATTACATGGGTGGCGTTTGGTGTTTTTCTGAACAGTATTTTACTTAATCTGGCGCGGCGGCGGGCAGAGACTCAACCTCTGCCAAATTCCTCTCACTCTGTTCGCGCAGAGCTTTGAGGGCTGGCGCTGACCTAAAACTATGTTATTCCGTCCCCACCGGGGAGGATGAGTTTTGGACTTTGTAAACAGCCTAATAAGTGAATTGACCTCAAGCGAGCGTTTGGGGCTCAACTTTCTATTCTTCTTGAATATTATTTTGCTGCTCTTGGCGCGGCCTATCGTCAATCTCATCGCGCCTAATCAAGAGAATAAAAATAAGGTCAAAATCTTTCAGGCTCTGAACCTGCTGGTGATTGTTCTGCAAATTGTAGACATCGCCCTGCGGCAGGTCCTGCCTGAATATGGCCAAGCCCGAGAAGGTTCGGAGGGGTCTGAAGGCGGCTATCTGATTAATATCGGCATTAGCCTGATGGTGATTTACGGCGGCGTTTTCCTCTATAGTCTCAGCGGCACCTTATCCCGCAAACGGTTTGGCCGTAGCCGAACGCTGGATGAGCAAACCATCTATGTCGAGACCTATAATTCGCGGCTCGTGTCGATTGTGTTGATGTCAGTTATTGTCATGACGGTTATCTATGCCCTCATCAAAGTTTGGGACGCAGATAGCCTGCTGGGGACAACCGGGATTTTCGGCATATTCCTCGCCCTTATGGCGTTTACCAGTTCCATCTGGGCGCCTGATATTTTCAGTGGAATGATTATCCTCAATAGCGATATTTTGGTCGACGGCGATGTGGTCGTGATTGATGGGCATGAGGATGAATTCATCATCGCGCGGGTGACGCTGATTTATGTCGTGCTCTATGATATTCGGCATAATCACAGAACGCTATTGCGCAATACGCAATTCATCCAAAGCCGTATTGATAATCTCTCGCGTATCGCCAGCTCTGACGGTATTCGTCAGGCCTATAAATATAATATTGGCTATCCGGAATTAAGCGCCGACCCCGTCGCGCGTCTGGCAGAATTTCGCGAATTTAAAGACTCCATCGAAGATCTTTTCACCCGCGCTTTTGAAATGTGCTGCGATAAGGACACTAT
>CAZKHC010000266.1:0-2103 GCA_964552135.1 uncultured Algimonas sp.
TGCCGTAAAGAACTAGGAAGCGTTAAAACGCCAAAATCTATCGAATTTAGAGAAAGATTCCCCGTAACCTCTCTCGGCAAAATAGATAAAAAAGCACTAAGAGCTGCCTATTGGGATAAGAATAGGTCAAATAAATCCCCATCAATTTAATCAAACAAAGCCGTATCTTAGGGGACACGGCCCGTTAGCGTTTTAGATGGACATTATTCTGCTGGAGCCATACCTCCTTCGGCTATGCCATGGGACTTTCGCTGGCCCGGGATCCGGATATCCTGAACAAGGCTTTGTATCTCTTGCGGCGGAGCAGGCGTGAGGAGCGATACAACAACGCCAGTAGCAGCCGAGAGCCACATAAAGACAAACCCAATGCCTTCAGGCGAGACCCCCATCCACCAGCCATCTTCTGTACCGCCCATAAACTTGAAGTATATAATGTATAATGAAGTGGTGATGATACCTGTCAACATAGCTGCAATTGCGCCTTCTTTATTCATACGTTTCCAAAAAATACCCAAGAAAATAATAGGAAAGAGCGAAGCTGCCGCCAACCCAAATGCGAAGGCAACTACCTGCGCTACAAAAGGCAACTGCGAGGCAAAAGCTCCGATAAAACCTGCCAAGACGACAGCTACCGCAGCGGTAAGCCGCGCAACTAGCATCTCTTGCTTCTCCGTCATCTCAGGCTTGAAGGTTCGTTTCATCAAATCATGACTGACCGCAGAACTTATCACCATCAACAATCCAGCTGCGGTTGATAATGCAGCCGCTAATCCCCCTGCCACAACTAGACCTACAACCCAGCCCGGAAGCTTAGCAATCTGTGGATTTGCGAGAACAAAAATATCCTGGTTGGGTTCGACTTCATTTTTCACCCCGTCAGGCGCAGCTGGCCCGCGATATTGCATCTTCCCATCGCCATTCACATCATTATATTCAAGCAGGCCTGTTTTCTCCCAGTCTTTATACCAAACCGGAACTGGTTTATCGCCTGCTAACAAGATTTCAGCCGCACGTTCTTCATAGTTTTCACTATCTTGAATATAGACAGCCTCATTGACTGTATCGATGAAGTTCATGCGAGCGAAGGCTCCAACCGTAGGCGCAACCGTGTAAAGCAACGCAATAAACATCAAAGCCCAGCCTGCAGATTTGCGCGCCGCCTGAGCCGAACTTACAGTAAAAAATCGAATGATAACATGCGGTAGGCCTGCCGTCCCGAACATCAAGGCAGCCGTAATACAAAAGACATCTATTTTGGATTTTGTTGTCTGTGTATACTCGGTAAAGCCCAGGTCTGTCACAACGGTGTTGAGTTTTTCCAGCATACTCACATCCGTTCCGACCGCATTTCCAATGAATCCAAGCTGCGGAATGGGATTACCTGTAATGGCAAGAGACATGAAAATGGCTGGAACAGTATAGGCAAAAATTAGAACAACATATTGCGCAACCTGCGTGTATGTAATGCCCTTCATACCGCCCATAACGGCGTAAACGAACACAATTGCTGAACCGATAAAAATGCCAACGTTAAAAGGAACACCGAGGAAGCCAGAGAAGGCTACGCCAACGCCTTTCATCTGGCCCGCAATATAGGTGAAGGATACGAAAAGCGCACAAATCACAGCGATTACGCGAGCGACTTTAGAATAATATCTATCTCCTACGAAATCGGGCACCGTAAATTTTCCAAATTCGCGTAAGAATGGCGCGAGCAATAAAGCCAGCAACACATAACCGCCTGTCCACCCCATAAGATATACAGAGCCACCATAACCCAAAAAGGCAATCAGCCCCGCCATAGATAGGAACGAGGCCGCACTCATCCAGTCAGCTGCAGTTGCCATGCCATTTACGGTCGGGTGAACATCGTGACCAGCGACATAGAATTCTTTGGTTGATCCGGCCTTGGCCCAGATAGCAATCCCAATATAAATTCCAAAAGTGAGGATAACGAAAAAGTAGGTCCAGAAAGTCTGATCCATGAGATTAGCCCTTAATTCCGAATTTTTTTTCGTACTGAGTCATTTTTATGCAATAGATTATGATTAAGGCTAAAAATACATATATCGATCCGTTCTGCGCAAACCAGAACCCAAGCGG
>CAZKHC010000267.1:0-2078 GCA_964552135.1 uncultured Algimonas sp.
TCATCCGTGTCCCCGATATACATGCCGGGGCGTTTACGCACGGCGTCCAGACCTTTGAGGACCTTGATCGAATCTGCCCCGTAAGCAGGGGCGGAAGCGGGGGTTTGTGCGGCGGGGTCTGCCATAAAAAAATCCTGCAAATCAGTTGACTGATTCGTACAGGATTTTCGCCGTGAATGCACGGAAATTACGCGGCCCATTCTCCGGCCGCGCAAAGGATTTATAAAAGGTAGCGGAAGGCCCCTAGTTCATTGTGTAAACAATACCAAAACGGGTAATCGTGTCCGTGTTTTCAGTTGGCGCAATCACGTCCGTATGGTGATCAATGCGGTAAGAGGCGCGCGCCGCAAGATTGCCTGACAAATTCGCCGTAATACCAATTTCATTCCAAAGATAAGTGTCGCTTTCGGACCAAATCACTTCGCTGTTGTTGTAAAGCGAAACAGAGTCATTGAAATCATAGGTCAGCTTTGACGCGCCGCGTAGCGCGAGCTCATTTTGCGTATCAAAATCACCGGCCAAGTCCCGCATATCGAAATCCGCCTGGGTGATTTCGCTCGGCACGTCCAATTCTCTCGGGCTTTGCGACCGATAACCGACACCGGCTTCGACATCCCAACCCAGCGGTGTTGGTTCAACTAATTTGTAACCAAGACCCGTGCCGAGGAAATATCCTGTGTCAAACGCACCAAAATCATCCAAGAACCAATCCGCATTACCATAGACATAAAGACGGTCACTCAAATCCCGGTCAATTTGATAGCCCAGCGTGAAACGCTGTTTGTTTCTCACATCATCGGCTTCGCCAAAATCAGCAGAGGCATTGAAGGTATGCCGCCATTTGTCGGATTCTTTTTGCAGATTTAGCGCGAGGCCAACATCTGTTGTATCTGTGTTACCTGTCGTCTTTGAACCCGTCAGCGACGCTTCGCCGGACCAGCCTGACAAGATTCCGCTCGAGCTTTGCGCCATGGCGGGCGAGGCCGCCATAAGAGCGGTTGCCGATAATGCGGCGCAGAGAAGTTTGGTTTTAAGTGTCATGTCTGTGGTTTCCAGATTTTCCGATTTCAAATTAAGTGCCGCGTCATATTTCTGGAATTATGTACGCTAGATGAACACCCCGGAGATGAACGCCAGATTTTTCCCACGTTCATAATTGGTTCACCATGGTTAACGTTAGTAGGCGGTCACTTAAAATATCGAGTCTGGAGGGACCCATGGATAAAATCATTGAATATATGAGCCCGGATAAATTAATTCCGCTTGGCACTCAGCTCTTAATTGCAATCGCGATTTTGATCATCGGTCTTTGGATCGCTAAAAAAGTTAAAAACCTCATCATCAAATTGGGCCAGAAAAGCCCGCATCTAGATGAGACACTCTTTAAATTCTTCGGCAGTATCGCTCGCTATATCATTATGGCCTTTGTGTTCATCGCGGTTCTTGGCCGCTTTGGTGTTGAGACGACATCTATCGTCGCCATGCTCGGTGCAGCGTCTTTGGCTGTTGGTCTTGCTCTGCAAGGCGCCATGTCAAATATGGCCGCAGGCGTCATGCTCATGATCTTCCGTCCTTATAAAACCGGCGACTTTGTCGACGTGGCGGGTAAGTTCGGTAATGTTGAAGAAATCGAACTTTTCACAACCATCTTGCAGACATTTGACAACCAACAGATCATCATCCCGAATGGTAAAATCTGGGGTGAGCAAATCATCAACCACAGCCATCACCCGGTTCGCGGTGTCGATATGCGCTTTAACATTGCCTATGAAGACGACGTGCAAAAAGCGCGCGAAGTCATCCAAGGCGTCATTGATGCACATCCCCATATTAAATCTGACCCAGCGCCTTTCATCGAAGTTGAAACCTTGAGCGAGCGCAGTGTTGAAATCCTTGTTCGTCCGTTCACCGACGGCGCGCATTATTTCGACGTCACTTATTCTCTGCCAGAGCAGATTAAAGCGGCCCTTGGTAAAGCTGGTTTCGGCACACCTTATCCGAAAACACGCATCATTATGGATAAATAATACGCGCAGTAAATGACAGGAAGATTCCCTCCGGGGAACCTCCGGGGTGGC
>CAZKHC010000268.1:0-2078 GCA_964552135.1 uncultured Algimonas sp.
CGCGTCCTATCATTAATGCGCTTTGGGCCTATCTCGCGCTGCCAGCTGCAGTTCTGGGCATTGCCGCTTATCTGCTCCATGGCGATAAAATGGGCGAAGACGCGGATGACAAAATTCATGGCTATATCAACGGGTTTATCGAAGCCGCCGCTCTCGCAGGACTTGCGCTTTTCGCAGTGTTCCAAATTCGGCACCTGTCAAATGCCGGAGTTGTCTACACAGGCAAGATCGGTTTTGAAGAATTGGGCCTGCAAGTCTCTACGGGTCTGTGCTTCACACTGGCGGGACTATCAAAACGCTTTTCCGGTAACCTCGTCTTATCGAAAATGGCAGAGGTCATATCCTATGTGACGCTTGGCGTTTTTGCCCTTGGCTCGCTTCTCTTACTGACGCCCATATTTAATTCGCGGCAGCTAATCGACGGGAATATTTTGTTTAATTCGCTGACGACGGGTTTGCTTGTGCCGACAATCCTCTTAGCGGTTTGCGCTTGGCGTGCGCGCGGGCGGCGTCCTGAAACCTATATAAATATTCTGGGCGGTTTATCATTGGTGGGCGGCATCATGTGGATTACGGCTATGATCCGCTTTGTCTTTAACGGCGCGAAAATTAATTTCACATATGTGAAATTCTCAGATTTAGAACTCTGGACAATTAGCGCCGTTTGGCTCGCCATTGGGATTGCTTTGCTGGCGATTGGCGTCTGGCAGCGCGAGCGCGCCTTTCGGATTGCTTCCGGCGTCGTGATTATTCTGACCGTACTGAAAGCCTTTTTAATCGACATGGCAGGGCTTGAGGGCGTGTTGAGGGCGTTGTCGTTCGTTGTGCTTGGACTGGTCCTAATCGTCATCGGCCGCGCCTATCAGCGTTATTGGCTCTCTGAAACCGTGGAGACCGAGACGACGGTTTAAGTCGTCTCACTTTCAGATTTTATAATCAGTTTTGCTTTGTGTAAAGTCCGGCGTCGCCAAAACCAACGCCCGGCAAAGAAACTCGGCAAAATCAAGAAAATCATCCACGGCAGCATATAAGCAAAGAAATAGATTACGCCTGAAATGCCATTCGACAAGGTATAGACAAAATCCTTCAAGGCAGACTTAATTGGGGAGAGCGAAGAGCTGCTCACTGCGACACGTTCGCTTGAATAACTTATATTGACGATCGACATTGAGACGCGGGCACGCAAAGCTTTGAGGTTCGTTGTTGCACTTTCGATTTCACCTTGAACTCGGGCGAGTTCTCGTTCCAACGCCAATAAATCCGTCAATTCGGCGTTCCGAGTTGCGAGTAGATTTTCTAGTCTTGTACGTAACGTGTTCTGCGCCTTTAACCGTGCGTCCGTATCCAAAATTACACGGGTTAAATCCTCAACCGAAGTCGTCTCACTTTGAATGCGCCCGTCAACCTTAGCAACATCGGATTTTAATCCTGCTATAAATCCTGCCAACCATTCGGGTTCCGCGCGTAAGGATAAATTAGCATTCACTCTTTTTTGGGAATTTGTATTCGTATTTGATCCCGTGACTTGGCATTTCGCGGGGCCAGCATCGCGGCAGATTTGAATATGTTTGTCGGATGTGGCTTTGACGGATTTTGACGGCATGACGAGACCATAACCGTAACGATAGGCGAGATAGCTTTCAGTGGGTGTTGCGCTATGATTAGTAGTTGAATCAGAAGTTGTATCCGCCAGTACTTTTCCATTTTGTGCCTGTGGTGCGGCCTCTCGGAATTCGGCTTCGGCTCTATTCATGTTTAATCGATCAAATCTATCTTCTTGTGAGCTTTCTATTCGCATTCCGGCAGGTTGGCAGGCGACGAAAGTAAGAGCTGATAAACCTATCAAAATCACTTTTTTCATTTCAGTCTCTTCCGCTTCCGCGAGGTTAGGCGCTTATCAATTATAAGACGTCTCTCAATCCAAAATCCTTGGTCTTCAAATTGGACTTAAATATGTCTAGTGATGTTCCAAGGGCTTTAGTTCAATTTTTCAATAGGCAAACCCAATGATTTCACCGCATCTAATTGTGTTTCTGCATCGCCGACGATGAGATATTGCATGGCGTCGGGGCGGATAT
>CAZKHC010000269.1:0-2073 GCA_964552135.1 uncultured Algimonas sp.
TTCTCACTATCTTATCTCTAAATATTATGGCGTTTATGCACGGACTGCCGTTAGCATCCATGAAAAAATGAAACCCATAATAAACATACTGTTCCTAATTTCAATTCTATTTTCTTGTAAATCGGATGACAACCGTATTGAATCATTCAATGAATTAATTCCTTTAACTGATAAAGTAGTCTTGGACTCTTGGGTGAAATTTTATGATGAACTAGTAAAAGTAAATTATCCAATATTAGGCACAAAAAAACTGCTTCGAGATATTCTGGATAATCGAACCTCAAATTGGAAATATGACAAACAACATTTATGTTCAATTTTGGGGGATTTTAAGCAAAGTTCATTAGAAATTAACGGAGTAAAACTTAAATATGATACGGTTTTCATAGGCCATTCAAGAATTTCTAATGACTTATCAGACACAATGATAATTATAGTAACTCAAAATAAAGACACAAGCGAACAATTGGAGATACTTTATGGAGATAATTCCTGGCAAGCACAAGTTGAAAAGGCTAAAAATGATGGATACTGAATCTTATAAACGAAAGTTCATTTGTTAAAGCTCTTAAACATAAAGAGAATCCAAAAGAAATAGATGAATACATTGAAACGAGAGAAACAATTGGGAAATGGAACTATCGGAAAATTGCAGAATCTATGGAACAAGACTCAAAGATAGATTATGAAGAATATTTTATAAAAAGAATAATTGTATTTGAGATAATTAGTGAACATATGATACAAGAACACGGATGCTAACATGCGATCATGATGTCAGATTGGCTATCGCCAAATCCGCCAGATATCGGCGATACGTCCGTTATAGACAAGCCAGAGCAGTAGTTACTATGCGACTAATATATAGTTGCAATTGTTGTTTTAATACCATACTTTTACGGTATGGGTAAATTTGATAAAATTATTGCTAAGCTTCTTAATCCAGCTTCAACGATAACGTTTCAAGAACTCGAATACATTTTAGGCAAACTAGGTTATTTTGAAAAGAAAACGGGTAAAACGTCTGGTTCAAGGAAAGCTTACATTAATGCAGAAACAAAACATATTATTCGCTTACATAAACCGCACCCTGGAAACGAGTTGAAAAAGTATGTTAAAAATTATATTATAAGTGAACTTAAAAAGCAAAACTTAATATGACTGATAGAATAAAATACAAAGACTTTATAGGTTCCGTTCATTTTTCTGCTGAGGATGAAGTATTCTACGGCAAAATTGAAGGAATTAATGACTTAATTACTTTTGAAGGTTCAACAGTATCAAAATTAAAAGCTGCATTCAAAGAGGCAGTTTTGGATTATGTTGAACTATGTAATGATGTTGGTAAAGAGATATTCAAATCTTTTAAAGGTAGTTTTAACGTAAGGGTCAATCCTGAATTACATTCTAAAGCATTTGAGCATGCACTGATTGAAGGCAAATCACTAAATCAATTCATTAAAGAAGCGATTGAACTTAAAATACAATCTAAAAGGATCGAGTAGGTAAAGGGGAATTTCACCCCTAAACCTCTTGTAGTTACCCTAAAACAGAAACAAAAACTCATGAACTGTTTTGAAGACGGGATCATAGAGCTCGACAACAACCAGATAGAAAACAAAATTAGACCCTTGGCACTCGGCAGAAAGAACTACCTCTTCGCAGGATCACATGCCGCAGGGCAACGCATCGCTATGATGTACTCCTTCTTCGCCACTTGTAAAACCTGTGATGTCAATCCTCAAATTTGGCTCACTCACGTACTCAACAATATCAAGGAAACCAAAATATCTAATCTCAACCATCTGCTACCTCATAATATCAAGTTGTAGTTGCTCGGACGGATACTTCTTATCTACAGTTTTGTTACTCAATAATTCAAAGAACTTCTTCTTAAATTAGTACCCTTGAGTAACGCAGGGCACACACCAGCAGAGAACACTATGTAAGACGGAATACTCCCTCTGGTCGTACTCAGCTTACAATTATCCGTTATTTTGCATATCGGGAACGACCACAAATAATTGACAATTGTATCAAAATGTGATATATTTACTATGTGCAAGTCAAACT
>CAZKHC010000270.1:0-2056 GCA_964552135.1 uncultured Algimonas sp.
ACAGCACATCACGAGAATTATATTTGCGCGTTACCAGCCCGAATGAGACTATGCAGAAATGACCGGATTTCCTCACAGGACCCCCAAATGAAAACGCTCCCTCTTCTCTCCCTTCTCGCTGCCGGGTCGGCGGCCTTATTTGGCCTTTCCTTCATGACCGAAAAGGCGGAGGCACAGCCAATTGAAGCAACCGCAACTGCAAGCAGCCCCCTTATCGTGGCCGAGCTATTTACCTCTCAAAGCTGCTCCTCTTGCCCGCCAGCCGAAGCGCTCTTCTCGCGCCTCGCCGAACGCGATGATTTGCTGACGATTGAATGGCACGTCGATTATTGGGACAGGCTGGTGCATCACGGATCAAAATGGAAAGACCCCTATTCCAACAAAGCCTATACGGAACGCCAGCGGTCTTACAACGCGACTCTTCGCGGGACACGCGGCGTCTATACACCGCAGGCCATCGTCAATGGTGATTATGAAGGTGTTGGCAACAGCCGCAGCGAAGTCGCGGATTTAATCAGCTTTGCAAAAGACCTCACCCTGCCTGTTGATATTGACGGCGACACGGTGACGGTCGGTTCAAATAAGGAATCGGTCGAGGTGCTTTTTGTCCGTCTGCTTGACTCGCATGAAACCAATGTGAAAGGCGGCGAAAATAAGGGCCGCAAGCTCTCTGGAAAAAATATCGTACTTGAGGCCGAAATCCTGGGCCAGACCCGCAATAAGCCAATCGAATTCAACCTGCCGAAAGTCGGAGAGGGCGAAAGCTGTGCAGTGCTAGTGCAATCCCTCAGCCGAGGCGTTGGACCGGTATTAGGCGCCGCGAAGTGCTGAAGGCTTGAAAGATTAATCCGCTGGCTTTTTTAAGTTAGCCGAAAACTTCAATGTCCCCGTAACCGCTAAGGCGTAACGGGGGCTCCCGACCCTGGCCGATTTTGCAAAGTGGTCGCGATTGACGCGGAAATTCTATCGCGGATGATGCTTCGGGTAGGTGCAACTCCGTTTGCATTATTCGCGGAAGCGTCCCTGACAATGTCCCGATATTCTGCCCCTCTTATCGTTAGGTGCAGTGGTTTTTTCACGACGCTTGATTCCAGATTCGGAAATTTCTTCATCGCCAGTTTTTTTATGTCCTTATCGATGGGCCAAATATTATATGACATGTGTATGGCATCAACTGGCGTGCCTAATTCCAACGGATTTTTGGGGTCTAGCCATATATTTGAAACCCCAACCGTCGCGCCACGAAGCGCTTTTCTCGTAGACGCATTTCCAACTCGATCTACTAATTTAAAAGGCTTCATTGAAAGTGACCCAAGATCTACGACTTCTCCGGACTTCACTTCAAACTCTTTCGTCAATAATCCGATAAATGGCAGCTCACCCGTTGAGTTATATCTAATCCCTTCATTGGTTCTCACGCTTCTAAATTTCCCGCCGCTGATTGGGAAAGTCGCGTGTTTTATATCATAGGTTCCAGATTTTACCTTATATGTCCCGGGCGCAAGGCTATAGACTGTCGGATATCTCGGAAACGTTTTAAAGGTAACCTCATTCTCGGCCCCAGTATTTACATTTTCCAAATTTAGGATGGCAGTGGACCCAGGTCCGATGGACGAAAATCCGCCAATGACGCCGCCCATTTTGCCAGATTCAATACTCGCATTTATGCCGTCGTAATCAACATTTGAACTCGTCGCGCAGCCCGTCAGCGCAAAGGCAAAAAAGGTCAAAATAATAATTTTCAAATGCCGCATGTCATGTCCGCCTTAAACCCTTAGGTTAGGTTTTGATATTTTACAAAATAAACCAAGTTCAGCATTTATGCCAAACCCGCCATTCCCCATTGCGCGCCCCCGCCTACCCGCGTAAAACCCTCTGATGACACAACGGGTCCTGCTTATCATTGGCGGCGGAATTGCTGCTTATAAATCGCTTCTTCTCATCCGAGAGTTGGCGAAGCGCGGGATTGAGACTCAAGTTATCCTGACCAAAGGCGGCTCTGAATTTGTGACGCCGCTCTCTGCCGGCGCGCTATCGGGCAAAACCGTTTTCACTG
>CAZKHC010000271.1:0-2041 GCA_964552135.1 uncultured Algimonas sp.
CTCTCGTTAACATGGGGGTGCGCGTTGGGGCAGCAGCCTGATCTGCGCGCGCCCCCTTTTGCCCAAAGTCCTCGGCAAGCAGCCGTTTGAGTGTGGCGTCGGTGGACACTGGGGCAGCAGCCTGATCAGTGTCTGCCGGTGCTCGCGCTCGTGTCAACCCGGGGGTGCGCGTTGGGGCAGCAGCCTGATCTGCGCGCGCCCCCAACTTCCTGCCCTCTGCTGTTTGCAGTTGTGGGGGAATAGCGTCGGTGGACACTGGGGCAGCAGCCTGATCAGTGTCTGCCGGTGCTCGTGCCGTTGCTAACATGGGGGTGCGCGTTGGGGCAGCAGCCTGATCTGCGCGCGCCCCCTTTTGCCCAAAGTCCTCGGCAAGCAGCCGTTTGAGTGTGGCGTCGGTGGACACTGGGGCAGCAGCCTGATCAGTGTCTGCCGGTGCTCGCGCTCGTGTCAACCCGGGGGTGCGCGTTGGGGCAGCAGCCTGATCTGCGCGCGCCCCCACTTCGACGGCTGATGCCGTTGATGACCTTGTAACTCTGCCTTCCGGCTTAGGCGCAACCGTGTCCAGCGGACGAAACGGTGCGTCTAAGGGTCGCAGTTGTTCGGGGTCATCCTTCGATTGCATCGATTGCTTCGGCACCCTCTCTAAACTCGGAGTTAATGAAACTCCTGAGTCTTTCCCCCTTGTTGATATCGCCGCAGGCGTCAATTCCTTAGCAGCCGCTTCCGTCTCCGTGATTGCGGTTGCTGGGGCTGGACGAACTCGGTCTGAGCTAACACGTTCCGGGATCCCATCGACATCTATGTCGAAGGTCCTTCCGTGATTAGCGATGACCGTGTACGGTCCCATCGACTTGAAGTCAAGCTTCGAACGGGAGCGCCCCGAGTAAACGAGTCTCCTGTTTAGTCCCTTCCAGGTGTAGGAAGATCTTATCCCCTGCACGCAGCAGTCTATTAGGAGACTTGACAGCTTTGTCAAAGTCCCTCTTGTAGCGCGCTTGCATGCGTTGGAGAGCTGAGTTGACTTTCGCATAAGTAGACGTTAACCGTTGAATCCAGATATCCCTAGCCCATGCCTTGTGATGATCCTCATGCTCGAGTTGTTCCAGACCTAACGCCGGCGGCGCTCGTGTTAATGTTAGATCAAAGGGAGTGGTGTTCGTAGTTCTATGCACACAGCGATTATATGCATATGCTAATGTAGGTAAGTATTCGTCCCAATCCCTTTGATCTTCGGTTACATAGTGCCGAAGCATCGACGCGAGCGTGCGGTTAAATCTTTCTACTTGACCATTCGTTTGAGGATGGTATGTAGTAGTAGTGATAGACTTGATGCCCAAGATACGACAAGTTTCGAGGAACGTCTTCGACTTGAACTGAGGCCCGTTGTCAGATAGGATGGTTCGCGGTGCCCCGTAGGTAAATACCCATTCTTCGCAGAAGCTTCTGGCCACTATGTGAGCCTTCACCGAGGCCAACGCTGCCAATCGACATAACTTAGAGTATCGGTCCGCCATTACCAACACATATAACCGTCCGCGACGGGTCTTAGGAAGTGGTCCCATTATGTCAATAGCCACTTCTTCTAGTGGTTTGACCGCGGGAAATAGCTGTAGGGTGTTGGTATGTTTAGCGAGTTGCACTCGATCACGGGCGCAGGTTTCACAACCCCTGACTGTAGCATACACATCTACTATCATTGATGGCCAATATGCTCTCCGCCGGAGTGTGTCGTACATGCGTCTCACCCCTGGGTGACCTGAAACAGCTGCGTGGTGATAACTCAGAAGTAACCTTGGCCTCAAGGTTTCCGGAACTACCACCTGCGGTGTTGTTGTCAATGGGAGCTTCCTGACTAGGATACCCTGTGGATTCAATTCGTACCGGTCCGTCTTGTTCGTGTCGACTTCAAGCTGAAGCTGTTGGCACAAAGAGTCGGCGGCCTGTTCCCGTAACCATTCTTCGGTGGTTATCGGTTCTGGGATTAAATCCGCCGTAGCGACATAACACGGTACGGTTGTCGTCCATTCAACAGGGTACATAT
>CAZKHC010000272.1:0-2036 GCA_964552135.1 uncultured Algimonas sp.
GGAAACAGCGCGCGAATGGAATTTTGCGTTAAGCCACTGTTGACCGCCTGACGGGGCGCGCCTATCTCTCTCGGGAAACTTTTCTCCTGACAGGATATTCCAATGGTAGACCAATATGACGTCATCATTATCGGCGGCGGACCGGGTGGTTATAATTGCGCAATTCGATGTGGGCAGCTTGGCCTGAAAGTCGCTTGTGTGGAGACGCGCAAGACTTTGGGTGGAACTTGCCTCAATGTTGGGTGTATCCCGTCGAAAGCTTTACTTCATGCGACGGAATTATATGAAACCGCGCAGAAAGACTTCCCGGCAATGGGCCTTACAGCGACGGTTAAAGCCGATATTCCGGCGATGATTGAAAGCAAAGATAAGGTCGTCGCGGGCCTGACTCAAGGCATCGAATATTTGTTTAAGAAAAACAATGTCGATCACATTACGGGATTTGGCAAAATCAAATCCAAAAGTGAAGTCGAGGTGGACGGCACAGTCTATAAGACGAAGAACATTGTCGTCGCCACAGGCTCCGAAGTGGCAGCCTTGCCGGGCGTCGATATTGACGAGAAGAAAATCGTCTCCTCAACAGGTGCGCTTGAGCTTAAGAAAGTTCCGAAAAAACTCCTCGTCATTGGCGGCGGCGTGATTGGGCTAGAGCTTGGCTCTGTTTGGCGTCGTCTTGGCGCAGAGGTCACAGTGGTTGAATATATGCCGACCATCATGGTCAATTCGGATAAGGAAATTCAAAAAGCCGCGCTTCGCATGTTCAAAAAACAAGGCATGAAGTTTGAGCTCTCGCGCAAGGTCATGGGTGTTGAAAAAAGTAAATCTGGCCTGACTGTGAAAACTGAAGCCGCTGAAGGCGGTAAGCCGAAAGATATTGAATCTGATGTTGTTCTCGTCTGTATCGGACGCCGTGCTTATACCGCTGGTTTAGGCCTTGAAAATGTCGGCATTGAAACAGGTCGGGCTGGCCGCATTCCACATGATCATTGGAAAACATCTGTTGAGGGCATCTGGGCGATTGGTGATGTGATTGATGGTCCGATGCTTGCTCATAAGGCTGAAGAAGAAGGCGCCGCTGTTGCGGAATGCATTGCCGGACAATCAGGTCACGTTAATTACGCTGTCATTCCTGATGTTGTTTATACCCATCCTGAAATCGCCAGTGTCGGACAAACAGAAGAACAGCTCAAAGAAGCAGGTATCCCGTATAAGAAAGGGAAATTCCCGTTCACGGCCAATTCCCGCGCGCGCTGTAATCACGAAGCCGAAGGTTTTGTGAAGGTTTTGGCTCATGCCGAAACGGATGAAATTCTTGGCGCACATATTCTCGGTCCGCTCGCAGGTGATCTTATTCATGAGGTGACTGTTGCGATGGAATTCAATGCGTCCAGCGAAGATCTCGCCCGAACCTGCCACGCCCATCCAACTGTTTCAGAAGCCGTCCGTCAGGCGGCGATGGACGTCGAAGGCTGGGCTATGCAGATGTAATCGGTGATCTTTTCCGCCAGAGCGTCGTTGTCGCTGCTCAGCGGTAGTAACCTACCGACTTGCGCGCGCCGCCTAGTCTGGCGAAAAATCTCATCCGATTACATGATTTTGAAGTTCTGATTTCTTGAGTTCTACGATTAGGGCAGAATTTTAATATAATGTCCCAATCGCTTTGGCGTCGTAATTTTTGAACTCATCAAAACGGCCTTCTTTGACCTTTGTCGCCCAATGCGGGTCTTGCAAGAGTGCGCGGCCTATGGCGACCATATCGAACTCACCTTTTTCCATGCGTTCGAATAGTTCATCTAGTGAGGCTGCCTCCGCGCCTTTGCCTTGAAATGCTTCAAAGAAGTCACCGCTAAGTCCAACGGAACCAACGGTAATCGTTGGCAATCCAGTCAACTTCTTGGCCCAGCCCGCGAGGTTGAGATCGGACCCGTCAAATTCAGATTCCCAGAAACGGCGCTGAGAACAATGCAACACATCCACACCGGCATCGACAAAGACCTTGAGGAAGCTTTCCAGTTTTTGCGGCGTGTCCGCTAATC
>CAZKHC010000273.1:0-2030 GCA_964552135.1 uncultured Algimonas sp.
GCAGATATCATGCGCCCGTCCATAATTTTTGGACCGGAAGATGCGTTCTTCAACCGTTTTGCTGGGCTAACAGCCTTCGCCCCTGCCCTACCTTTACTTGGCGGTGGAAAAACAAAACTTCAGCCCGTCTTTGTTGAAGATGTTGCTGCTGCAGTCGCGATTGCTGTCACACGGGGAAGCGGTGGAAAAACCTATGAGTTGGGCGGGCCGCAAAGCTATACCTTCAAAAGCTTGATGACATTCATCTTAGACACAATCGGCAAAAAACGCTTTCTAGCGCCGGTTCCGTGGTTTGGCGCAAACATAATGGGTTTTATGGGCGAGCTCTCTGGCGCGCTGCCTTTCGTCGAACCCTTCTTAACACGCGACCAAGTTGAGAATTTGAAAGTGGACAATATTGTTTCAGAAGACGCGCTTGGGTTTGAAGCTTTTGATATTCGACCTGCAACAATTGAATCCATTGTTCCAAGCTATCTCGCAAAATATCGTAAATATGGTCAGTTTTACGAAAAACGCGATATCATAGATGAAGCGGCCTGAGCCTAAAATCAGTCTTGTCACCGGCGGGACCGGAGCTGGGAAAACGACCTATGCCCGAAATCTCTGCGAGGAGATTGGCGGACTTAGATTTTCCATTGATGATTGGATGACAGGATTATTCTGGATGGATGCGCCGGACGGAGGCGGAACATTTGAATGGGCGATGGAGCGAATAACCCGCGCTGAAACCTTAATCCGGCAAACGGCTGAGCAAGCCCTCAGACAAGGCTTACCAATTGTTTTAGATTTGGGATTCACAAAACGCGCGCATCGCCAGGATTTTGCGAAATGGAGTCAGTCATTGGGGTGGTCATGCGAACTTCATTGGATTGATATTCCGGCGGATGTGCGCTGGAAACGCGTGCAAAGTAGAAATCATGAAAAGGGCGAAACTTTCGCCATGACTGTCCCGCGCGACATGTTCGATTTCATGGAAGGTGAGTGGGAAAACCCAGATCCAGAAAAATGGGAAAATAGCCAATTCGTGATTGTTCAAGAATAAAGCCGCCTCTTGGCCTTTTCGCCTCAGGCTGATAGGCGAGTTTAAAAATAGAAGAACAGGTTTGACAGGAGACCCTCATGCGTAAATTTCTAATGATCTCGGCGGCAGCGTTTATTTTGACAGCCTGCTCAAATGCGGATGCCGAAAAAACAAAAGTAGACTCAAACGAAACTGCGGAGGCCGCAGCTGGCTCTGATAAGTCTTATGCGAAAAAACGTAAGTTTGATGGCGAGAAACTCAAAGCGATTTTGGACGCCCAACCCGAGAAAACGAAAGCGCGATATGACGCGCGGAACCCAGCAAAAACGCTTAAGTTCTTTGGTATAAAACCCGGTATGAAAGTTGGCGAGGCGCTGCCAGGCGGCGGATGGTATACGAAAATTCTTGTCCCTTATTTAGGCGAAGATGGCGAGCTTGTTGGGATTGATTATTCACTCGACATTTGGCGGGAATTTAGTTTCGCTAATCAAGAATTTATCGAGAATAAGAAAAAATGGCCTACTGAATTTGTCTCCAAGGCCGCGGAATGGGCACCGGCTGACGGCGCCAAAATTTCTGCAACAACTTTTGGCGATGCGGCAGGAGACTTAGCTGGTCAATTGGACGCCGTCCTCTTTATTCGAGCGATGCACAATCTATCGCGATATGAGGCAGAAAGCCAATATATGACCCAGGCGCTTGCCACGACGCATGCCCTTTTGAAGCCCGGCGGTGTTGTTGGTGTTGTTCAGCACCGCGCGCCCGAGACAGCAACAGATGATTGGGCGATCGGCACTGCTGGCTATTTAAAGCAAAGCAATGTCGTCGCCGCTTTCGACGCCGCAGGATTTGAACTTATCAAAAAATCGGGCGTCAATGCGAACCCGAAAGATACGCCGAGCGGAGACGATGTTGTCTGGCGTCTCAAACCATCCTTGCGCGGCAGTGACGAAACAAAAGCCGCGCGCGAGGCGATTGGAGAATCCAATAGAATGACACTGCTCTTTAA
>CAZKHC010000274.1:0-2018 GCA_964552135.1 uncultured Algimonas sp.
TGGCGCATTGACTTGTCATGGCGCATTGAATGGTCATGGCCCGGCGAACTTTCATGACCCGTTGATTTCTCATGTCGCTTTGATTTCGCATGTCGCTCAGGCCGCTCATGGAACTTGAATTGATCACTTGCACTGCCCTCATCTTCCCGCAGTTTTGTCACGGCGCCTTCCTCTTTTTCCCTCTTTGATGGCTTTGAATGCTTCTTTTCCGGGTCACTTCGTGCTCGACCGCTCATGGTGCCTGGTTTCGGGAAAGCCAAATGTGTAGTAAGTGTGGTATCCTTAGTCGTTTCCGTGGAGGGTCGCCTATTCCTATCTTAAATTCCCGTTCACTGAATTGTAACTGAAAGAGTACATGTTCCAAGAGCAAAAAAAACAGACAAAAACTGTTGCTCCTCTCCTCTTATATATCCAGGCAGTGTGCGGCATGTTTGTCGGAGCAACGACACTGTCGTGGAAAGTGGATCAATCTACCTATATTTTGTATATGCACACATAACTATTCATAACTAATTACATATCTCTACATTTATAAGTATATGTAACTATACTTATATATATGAACCTATACCTACTTATATATATATATATATATATATATATATACATATATATATTTTTATACATATGTTAAATATATCACAGTGGCACCTTTGGGTCTACTGTACGCGACAGTGGTGTCGCTTTTTCGCTTACTTGGCACTACACTGACACCAGTCGTTAGCAATTGGTTGATCATCCTTTCCATGAGGGACGGGCGCAGCAACACACGAATTATGGTGTGAACAACTTGGAAGAATTCGACTCCTAGCACAGCGAACAACGCAAGACCGCATGCGTGAACGATCCGAAAAAGTGTCCACTCAGGAAATAGGGAACGTAGACACGGTTACACTGTCTCCAGTACGATGGGCGTTCAGGTCATGTGACAAAGTAGACTTTGCGGGAGTGACATCAGTCGGTCATGATTGAGATTCTTCTTCTATAATAGTAGTTATAAACGGAGTCTTCTGCTTAGGAAACACTCCCTGTTCTATAATGGTATGTTGTTCGGATGTGATTCGGCACTAGTACAACTGCGCAAGTGTATGTGATAGAAGTGACGGAAATCACTGGGGGGTAGTCCCGACGTGTTGTGGCGTAGCCGTTTGCTAGAGTCTGACTACTCCAAGCTTGCCTGGCACCACTGCAATGTGGATGCATCCAAACTTTCCAAGCACACGCCGTTAGGGCATCCCTTGGTGCTCCGACCTTCCGGCAGTTGTGCTCCTGTATTATCGATAGTATCGATGTTCCGTAGAGGGGTCGATAGTTTTGAAAGAAAGAATTTAATGGATATTACTTATGATTATATTATGATGCGAGGAATAGTCGCACGCACCTGTACGTTTCTTTATTTCTGTAGTGTGCTACGATTAGAGTGTTTTGAGATTCGGACCTGTTTTTAATGTTGTAGGTTGCAGTTGCCGATGAACCGTTGAGCCGTTGAAGGAGTGGTGGAGGAAAACATGTGGAGTGCTTATTAATTATATAAAACATGGTGTGCAGACTATGTGTGAGGAGTACTATCGTTCGGGGCTCCGAATGGTCGACCGGTTGAGCGCTGCCTGGACTAGATATTTAGAATTACAATCGGTGAATGTGGACGATGTCCAGGGATTTCATCTCCGTCGCGACAGGAGTGAAGTCAGGCTTGAAGAGCGGGAGGGGGAAATGGTTTCGGCATCTGAGCAGTATGCGGATGAAGCCTCCGTGCCTGAACCTTCCAGCCACTTTTCCACCTCCTCTCGCTTCGTTTCTCTTTCCGTTGACCTCCGTACGGTCTGTTGGCGCCTATATTGCTCATGACCCATACGTTTCTCAGGGCGTGTTGATTGCTCATGGCGGATTGCGTTTTCAAGGCGCATCGAGTTGTCATGGTGCATCGAATTGCCATAGGGCATTGAATTGTCATAGGGCATTGAATTGTCATGGTGCATCGAATTGTTGTGGCGCATTGAATTGTTGTGGCGCATTGA
>CAZKHC010000275.1:0-2001 GCA_964552135.1 uncultured Algimonas sp.
GCTAACATAAGCATATAAACTCGAAACGCTAATCCCAAGATCTCTGGCGGCATCATCCGCCGTAAGATAAAAATTGGAATCGAATTTATACATTGAAGTTCAATAAAAAATACATGTTGATTTTATAAATCAACATTAGGACGAGTGTCAATATAGGGGCCCTGAAAACCACTCACTAGCGAAACCCATTTAAAGCATAGTAGCTAGACTTACCTATCAGTTATTTGTTTCAATAGCGGTCTCACCGCAGTTTCGATTAAGACTCCATCATATCCCAACATTAAGAGCTTATATCCTTTATCAATAAGTTCGCGCCCTTTATCGACAGAGCTAGCATAACCCCCTAAATCAACGCCCGCTCCCATAATAATTTGCTCGGCTTGTTTAATCGTTTCTTTTACAATTGGGTGCTCAAATTGACCGGCTAAATCTAAACTTTGCGAGAGATCGTAAGGCGCGATAAAGACTAGATCAATGCCGGGTACTTGAAGGATGCTTTCTAATTGGTTTACCGCATCGATATGCTCAATCATTAGAATTTTAAGAATAGCTTCATCGGCATCGGCAGCATATTCTGTTAAACTTTTTCGCCAGCGATATCCTGCATGAATCGGCGCAAATCCTCTGGTTCCCGATGGAGGATAAAGCGCTGACTTAATAGCACGATCCGCGTCCTCAGCATTCATGATCAGCGGGAAAAATAATCCCATTGCCCCTATGTCCAGAGGCATTTTCGCCATCCAAGTTTCGCTTGCCTGTAACCTTACGAGCGGCATGCAGTCTGATCCTTGTGTTGCATTTATCATGGCTTGAGCCGTTTCAGGTCCAATAGAGCCGTGTTCCAGATCGACCATTAACCAATCAAAACCACAATCAACTAAAGTGCGCACAAGATGTGGGCTTGGCATGGTAACCGCTGTACCAATGATGGGAGTGCCGGCTGCTAGTTTGGTTCGCAAATGATTGGTTAGTTTTTGCATTTTTAATCCATTTCCTCGTTAGGGTTATGTCCTATAAATTCAATTGAAGATACCAAGAAAAAATCTGCTTACTTTTTGTTTTTATTGTTTAAATTCGTTAAATGTAAATCAATAATGCATTGACTTTTTACACTCAAAAACTATTAGTTTCTAGGTTAGCTTTTAGTATTTATGTCCTTAAGGCTCAACGTAACACATGATGAATTTGACAGTTCATGTAAGCAGCGTTCCTTAGTTTCAGCTTTATTGCCGAGGTAATACTTATGAGAAAAATAAACTGCGCCATTATTGGATCAGGAAATATTGGGACTGACTTAATCTATAAAATCAAGCGTAGCAAAGTTCTTGAACCTGTCTGGATGGTCGGAATTGATCCGAAATCGGAGGGATTGGCGCGGGCAAAAAAAATGGGCTTGAAAACGACATTTGATGGTGTCGATGGCATGTTACCTCATGTAGGAAGTGACAATATCCAAATCGCATTTGATGCGACATCCGCGTATGTTCATGCGGAAAACTCCCGTAAATTGACTGAACTTGATGTCATGATGATTGATTTAACGCCTGCTGCGATTGGGCCTTTATGTGTGCCGCCAGTGAATTTGGAAGATCATGCTGAACGCGCTGAGAAAAACGTCAATATGATTTCGTGTGCTGGCCAAGCTACAATCCCTATTGTTAATGCGGTTTCTCGGGTGCAGGATGTGGATTATGCAGAGATTGTAGCTAGCCTAGCCTCCCTCTCCATTGGACCCGGCACCCGGGCTAATCTTGATGAGTTTACCTATACAACATCTGACGCAATTGTGCGTGTTGGTGGCGCGCGGCGCGGTAAGGCTTTAGCCATTATAAATCCGGCTGATCCTCCCATGATTATGCGAAACACAATTAATTGTGTGACGGATGAGAGCCCTGACCAAAGCGCGATTATCGACTCTGTACTTTCTATGATTGAGAAGGTCCAAATCTATGTTCCCGGATATAAATTAGTCAACGGACCAGTATTTGATGGCAATCGTGT
>CAZKHC010000276.1:0-1998 GCA_964552135.1 uncultured Algimonas sp.
ATTTATATCCTTTCCTCATAACATCAGCGCGATTATCGCGCCCGTATGCGTGGGTTCATGATGGAATAGCGTTAAAACGATACGCCATATTTTTCAATTTTAACTTAGTACATACACAAAATTTGTGACCAGATAAGTGAAAAATTAACGATAACAAGGCTCAGGACGTTCTAAGTCAACCTCTTTAAAATGGAACCATTTTCTGACCCATTTTGGGTGTAATGTATTATCTATTTCAATCTTCAACTTTGAGGCGGTCATGTTCGGGTAGCTTATTGTATCTCTGGTATAACTTAGCATAGCATCCGGATTATCTGCCAAATAGGCTAGAAGGTCATAATATACCATGCCTAGCTTTCTTTTCTGATATCGGGACAAATTTTTATTCCCATGAATATCGTCAATGATCACAACATCATCAAGATAAGTATAAGGCTTGGGTGAATTTTTCATAATAAGATGGTTACTCACGCCGCCCTCCAGACGAATATTCGCGAACATATTAATTGTCTGAGCCGATTTTAATCCTAAATAAGGTGCCCAACAATTAAAAAAGAAAAATGACACCAAAACCAAACCAATCCCTTTTGAGGCAAAACGATTCTGTGGCTCCAATAATTGTTTTTGAGATGCTCCGTATCTTATAATAGCATAGCAAAAAGGTAAAATAAGAGGCAAAACCAATAGCGTCACAATTGAATATTCCCTAAACAACCCCGCGACTGACACTAAGATCATTAAAACAATCACCAGTAAAAAATAAGCTGGATTCAGAACACGTTCCCTAACACCTTTCATAAAAGATGATTGTTGAATTCTTCGAGCACTTTCTTCATTTAAAAACAGACAATGCAAACTAATGGCAAGCGTTGTAAAAGAGATATACATCGCATAATTACTTAATGCTAAAAGCAGATGGAATAAAATTCCAAATAGGACGGCGATATGACGAAAACGCTTACTAAACAACATAAGAACAAGTATGCCTTCGACAGCAAAAGTCCCATAAATTGCGAGATAATGCATAATTGGTGTATCTATCAGATGTAACGGCCAAGGCATTTCACGCCATAAGGTAACAGCACAACTCGTTTCAGGATTAAGAAAGTCCGTATTGATTTTGTGGAAAACCCCAAAAAAATACATGACCAAAAGCGAACCCTGACCAGCCGTCGTAAAGTTTGTGAATATATCGGACCATCTCAGGCTCTTAAACATCGCATAAAAAAACGAAAACCAATAACCAAGAACAACAAAATTTCTGACAATTGTATGGTTTGAAGCTACAGGAGCTTGGATTATCGCACTTATTGTACTTGCAAACATAAGCAAAAAAAGCAAACGCGGCGAACTAGGTCGTACAAATAATAATATGGCGGCGAATACAATAAATGTTAAATCTATTTGCGGAGGAAATCGATTATACTCCAAAGTATAATTAAAAAAATGGAACAATGAGAATAGCGCAAACATTGACCCAAATATGCTAGCCCGCGCCGTAGCTCCGCTCTCTCCTGATGTAATTTGTTCTCGTCCTAATAAAAAAAGCACCAACCAACGCCCGGCCCTCAAAAACGGATACAAGACATTTGCGATAGACTTTGAGGACATCACCATCTTATTAAAGCGATTAAATAGACTTGATGGCGTAGACAATAATGCCAATTGATTTACAGCTTCGGCGCCTTCAACGCGATATCCATCCATTTCAACGACCATACCCTTATCAAGATCAAACCCTTCTGAGATCAACTCCTCTTTGGCACTCTGATCATTACGTAGGTCAACGAGTTTTACCTGCCCCACAGTCTCTTTGAGGCGCATGAGAGTCACATATTTTGAACAAAAAGGACAATCACCATCATAATATACGGATATTGTCATGCGCTCTCCTAAAATAAAGCTAGTCTAAGCTCTTCTTTATCTCACAACGAGATAGAGGGTTTATTGTAAAAAAAGCCTGAAGAGTGTCGAGTTTTCTCACTTTAGAAACACAAT
>CAZKHC010000277.1:0-1994 GCA_964552135.1 uncultured Algimonas sp.
TTGTCGCCCAAAGAAGGCCGCTCGTTTGTTTCCACTTGTCCCAAAAGTGGAAACAATAATTCAAATAAAGTTGACGATATAGCAGGGTTATTTCAATGTAATTACTATGCCAGAAAGTAACTTAACAATACTAAATAGTTCGCCTCCTCTGGAAAAATTTATCGAATTTCGCGCAAATTGCGGATGGGGCAGATTGGACTCAGAAACAGCTCGTAAAACTATCAGTGCTGGTATAGCTAATGTTACGGCGTATGATGATAATAAGCTCGTTGGTTTCGGGCGCGCCGTGGGTGACGGAGTAATCTATTTTTATATACAAGACTTGATTGTCATTGAAGAATATCGCGGACGAAATATTGGCACAAGCATTGTAGAAAGCCTCATTGAACAAATAAGCGAAATCGCCTCACCTGGAGCCTCCATAGGCTTAATGTCAGCGATAGGAAAAGAAATGTTTTACGAACGTTTAGGCTTTTCTCGACGCCCTAATCATAATTTTGGGGCGGGTATGACCTTGGTTCTAGAATTAACTTCAACTAGCCGATCCAATCAATGAATCATGCTATGTTTGATATTGACGGAACATTAGTTCAGTCCAAATCTTTTGAAGATGAATGTTATAAACTAGCTGTCAAGGAAATTACAGGTCTAGAGATAAATACAGATTGGTCTACTTATCCCCATGCTACTGATAGCGGGATATTGAAGACTTTCATTCAAAGGCAAGCACCTGATTTGGAACTTTCAAGTTTAGAGGTTCAGGTAAAATCGTCATTTATAAATCATATCAATAATCATCTTTCTAGTTCCACGATACATGCAATCGAAGGGGCAAAGGAATTTATAGCTAGATTGAGATTGGATGAAAATTGCACGGTTTCTGTGGCAACTGGGGGATGGAAGGAAACTGCATTATTGAAATTAAACCATGCTGGCTTTGATACAAACGGTTTAATTTTATCTTCGTCTAATGACCATTACTCGAGAACTGAAATAATGAAACTTTCTGCGAAGAAAGTTGGAGCTGATAAAGATATGAATTTCACATATTTTGGTGACGCTGAATGGGATGTCAAAGCCTGTCGTGAGCTAAATGTAAATTTAGTACTCATAGGAAATCAAACCAGTCATTTTCAAAATGTTCCAAATTTTAAAAATCAAGATAAAATCTATGATTACATTACGGGCTAATTTTCTAGTCTAATGCCTGACTTTGATGGCATAACAGACCTTAGATACCTAAAAATCGGACACTAGGCAGTATTTGCCACAATCTTATTGTCGGCTACTTTGAAAGCAGGTATTCATAACTTTGAACTTTTAATTACAAGAATGACTATGACAAATTTGATTGTTGATGAACCTTTAAATGGAACATTTATTCGGCTTGAAAACTTATCTGAGAATCATTTTGATGGGCTAAATGAGATAGTTGATGAATATGGTGAGCGCATTTTCGTTCATACTCATTTAGGAGGAAGTTTTGAGGAATACTTTGATCGAGCTTTAGCATCGCGATGTCCCCGCACCCATGCTCCATTTGTTTTGAGAGATCAGGTAACAGGCAATTTTATTGGTATGTCTCGATTGTTCTCTGAGGCCATCCAGCACCGAATATGTGAAATTGGATATACTTGGTATATGCCAAGCTCATGGGGTGGCCCAACCAACCCCGAAGCTAAATTTTTGCTCATGCAGCATGCATTTGAGACTTGCGGTTTATTAAGAGTTCAATACAGCACCGATCTCAGAAATTTGCACTCGCAGGCCGCCATAAAAAAATTGGGTGCAAAAGCAGAAGGCGTTTTAAGACGGCACAGAATTTTACCTGACGGAACTCATCGCGACACTCCTATTTTCTCAATTATTGATAACGAATGGCCAGATGTTCGTCGCGGGCTTTTGCAAAGACTTGAGGGCTACACACGGTAAGATCTCAATGTCCGTTTTGCTAGCGAAGCGAACATAAAACGAGTGGCTTAAATTCGCCTCAA
>CAZKHC010000278.1:0-1974 GCA_964552135.1 uncultured Algimonas sp.
TTGCGATCTTATCCAGTATGGCTTTTTTCATGGTAGGCATTACGGCTTATATCCGAGATAAAAATGACGAGAAATTTCGTCAGGTAATCGAGCAAAAAAAAGCTCTCGCATCAACGGACGAGCTTACGAAGCTGCCAAATCGCCGAGCATTCTTTGCGTATTTAGAGAATGAACTCGAACACTCCGACATGACAGTATTAGCATATATTGACCTGGTCAGATTCAAACCCATTAATGACCAATATGGGCACGCTGCTGGCGACGCATTATTACGGGAAGTTTCGCGGAGAATAATGGCCAAAGCCAGCGTAAAATTTACTGCTCGTTTAGGCGGGGATGAGTTTGCGCTAATTTTAGATGAAAAATTGTCAGAAGACCAAATAGATCAATCGATTCAGAAAATTCACAAAGACATTACGTCAGATTTTAAGATCGAGAACCAAATTCTTAATGTGGGCGCGTCCATCGGCTATGCAACTGCTCCCAAGGACGTTCGTAATTTTGCTTTATTATTACCCGCCGCAGAAATTGCCATGCGCCGCGCGAAACGAAATGCGGATGGTTGGGCACGTTATGATGACAGAAATGATGACGCATTATTGGGAACCGCAGCAATAGAATCCTCTTTCAAGAGAGCCCTTATGAATGGTAATATCTGCGCCGCACTACAACCCATCGCCGATGCAAAGACATCTGAAATCACAGGATATGAACTTTTGTCGCGCTGGGTTGATAGCGGTTTGAAACATGACCCGACTCCAGAGCAGTTCATACCTGTAGCAGAGAAACTAGGTCTGCTGAATAAGCTACTCTGGCTGACGCTTGATCAAGTCTTATCTCAAACCACGGTAGATCTAAAAAACCTGTCTATTAATGTATCTCCAGCTCAAATCGTTGCTGCCGACTTTGTCGATAGCCTTATCACTATCCTAAACACACACAGGTTTTCCCCTAAAAAAATAACCCTAGAAATTACGGAACAAGTTGCCTTCCGAAATCTTGATCAAAACATCAAGGTCCTTGAGAAAGCCCGGAGTCTGGGCATATCGGTTGCACTAGACGATTTTGGGACAGGATATTCATCTCTTTTGGTTGTTGATAGGTTGCCTCTGGATAAAATAAAAATCGATCAAAGCCTTGTTAAAAACATGAATGAGAATACTCGCACGACTGCTATAATTACAACGGCTGTACAAATGGCCCGTCAATTACAACTAGCTTGCTGTGTTGAAGGTGTTGAAACTCAAGAGATAGCAGCAAAAATTGCCCAACTCGGCGTGGATGAACTCCAAGGATATTATATTGGCAAACCTTGGTTACTCGCCTCTAAGGTAACTCTCGGGCAAGCCGCTTGATCTTATAAAGAATTTCATACGCTAAAAATATTGTAATAGTGCAATAGAGCTAAATTAAAGCATCGAAACCCTGGACATGACCAATGAAAAGGAGACTAACATGGAAGACAAGGCCAATACTCAGACACTTAATAAACACACACGATATTCGACTTTTGCAGAGTTTTATCCTTATTACCTGACAGAGCATTCTGACCCGTTTTGTCGAAGGTTACATTTTGTCGGAACGTATTTCGCGATTTAGTGACTAATATGGAGTAGGTGACGCGAAATATCGGGTTTAAGTGAATTCTGACAGTCGATGTCAGAAGTCTCTAACTAGCGGAAAATATCCTTCGTTTTCTCAAGTATTCCTCTCTTTTATTTTTTCAACGCGTCACTAATAGACGGAATATTCTCAAAATATGTTCAGTAATACGCGGAATTGATTTCCGCCGATTAATGGCTGGATTTTGAGGCGAGGGGTCAATATCCAATGATATCGACTGCTTCCAAGCGGACGTAACCTCAACCACCTTATGTGCTTCTTTGGGGGTTGGAGGACTTTGGGCGGCTTAAAACGCCCAATACTGTTGAAAAACTCCTAGCTTGAATGACGTGTTTCTGATTCACTCGTTCT
>CAZKHC010000279.1:0-1970 GCA_964552135.1 uncultured Algimonas sp.
CAATCGCCAATAACGCGGCTCAAGCCGAAAAAGCCAAAGAAAACCCAAAGCTCCTCGGCTTCTTCGTGGGGCAGGTGATGAAGGCGTCGCAGGGTAAAGCTAACCCGCAAGCGGTGAATAAGATATTGCGGGATAAGCTCGGATTATAGACGGTTTGCGGCGCAAAAAATTTGATCCAGTGGATCAAATATAGTCTGTGATGCGAGCTTATGTTGGGGCTTTAGCGTGATTGCAGCCGAGGCTGAGGTATAGTAAATATTAGATTATTTCCAATCAGGATTTATTTTACCCGCGCCTGACAATGTAATCCATATGTCGCGAATGCCTTTTAGAATGGGGTAAGTTATTTTGGCAATGGAACCGCGTCCGAATATTGTTAAAAATAAGCCTGCCTGTGTCCACCTCTTGTAACGGGTGCGCGCAAGCTTCTCCATAGCGATCACACCTCCAAACATTTCGCCATCTTTCAGGAAAACGCCACCATCATCCAGATTTATGCCTTCTTCTAGAATGCGTTCATGAATGGGATGGTCTGGTTGAGTGCGGGAATTTACAAGCTCCACATCGCCTTCAAGCGTCGCGCGTTTATAGGTCACTGCCGCATGGGTGCACAGCGGGCACGCTCCATCATAAACACAAATTATTTTTTCGTTTGCCGTATCCATGTGGGAATAGGTTATAGTTTTGGGAGGATATTGCCAATCCGCTAATTTGCTACGGTTTGTCACGGCTTTCTCATTATGCCATATCTAGACAATCATTGTTCAGTTAAGGTGACGGGCGAAATTATCTTACTGACTGATGAACGACAATTACGAAATTAATTGAGACCGAAAATGGCACAATTCAAAGCCGACCAATCCCTCGAAGAACGTTTGCAACAAATTCATGTCATGAAATTTGCTATGTATGCGGGGCAAGTTTTCTTCATCGCCGTCGCCTTGCTTAACTTTTATATAGAACGCCCCTTTCTAGGCGGGCGCGAAATGTCATTTTTATTTGTTGCCGTCGCGGTATTGCAATTTTTCATAACCAGATATTTTATGGTGCCGCGTATGACGAAAAAGGCGCATGATAACCTTCCAAAATAATTCCGAAGGCGAAACTTATTTATCTGGGAGTTTTCATGGTTGAACAAATGCGCGAAGAAAAAGAACGGGCGATACAGCTTGTATCTTTAGCCATGTGGGGCGCAGTTATGTTGTTTACCGTTTTGGTGGTTCTATTTTACTTGAATATATTTGAGTCCGAACAAGGAAAATTGGTTGGCTTTGGCCTTGGTCTTCTTGCCGTGATGGATGTCTTTTTAGTCCGCCGGTTAATTGGAACGATGCGGGCAAGTCTGGGTAATATCTGATGCCCGGCCCAGAGAGCTTGGAAAAGCGGATACAAATTTTGAGCTTTCTGAGAATTTTTAATCCGATCCTTATGTTCAGCATTGTCTTATTCGTTTTGCTTTATTTCGTGGATATTCCGCTTGTTCTCGCGGTCTCAGTTGCCTGTCTAACCGCAGCGATTAATTTTTCTGTGATGAGTATGATTTTGAGAAATTTGAGGCGAGAGAAATGAAACTTCAATCTGGACCCGCCTTTGGCGCAGCGGTCATTGGCGTTGGCCTCGCCTATCTCCTCTATCGTTCAGGAAAGCCTTTGGGGTTTTCAATATTAGGGGGTGCGGCCATCGGCATTGCTGACTATGTTTTTCTGGTCTGGTTAAAAAATCGAGGAATCAATCAATGAGCCTAAATACGGATAAGACTGCGTCAGTTACCGAAGCCTTAAATACGCGTATCACCGTACGGCAGTTCCTCGACAAACCCGTTCCTGAGGACGTGTTGAAAACGCTTTTAACAACGGCCTTGCGAAGCCCCTCTGGTGGAAACCTACAGCCATGGAATGTCCATGTCATGACGGGGGAGACACTGGCCAAATTCAAAGCCACTGCTTCCGAACGCACGCTGTCTGGTAAAC
>CAZKHC010000280.1:0-1962 GCA_964552135.1 uncultured Algimonas sp.
GAAAAGTCAACAGAACCACAATCCAGAGTATATATTCGAATATCTTTCTGATCTTCGGGGGAGCTTGATGCCTGTGCTGCAGATGATTGTTCAGTCTTGGGTGCGCCTTCTTCTTTATTTGATTGTGGACTGCAGGCCGCTGCTGTCATGAGCAACACTGAACCACATATAGCAAGTGTTGATTTAAGATTTATAGCAATCCTATTAGTCATGATATCCTCAGTAATTTTAAGATGATGTTGATTAAGTTAATGATTACGTGAAAGTCCCGCGAATGGGGTAGTTATTCTCCGGCTTACGGATATGGGACAAGCCTCTCAACATAGTTTTGAGTTCTGGTCGTCCAAAGGTAATATTGGAAATATCAATAATCTGAGCTTGCTTCTTCTCGTTAATCACAAATAGTCCAGGTTCAGCAAAGGGGCGGTTGGATTCAGCTTCAGAACGCGGCGTTGTAATGTAAAGCCCCAAAGCTCGCATATGCTCGATACTCAAATCATACCCGATATCATATTTTAGATTTAACGGGGGAATTTGTTCTTTTACACGATCCACAGAATCGGCTGATACTGCGACAACATCAACTCCAACATCATTATACTCGTCCAACAAATTATTGAGTTCTAGGAGATATTCTGTACAAAATGGGCAGTGTTCCCCTCTATAGACCACAACCATTCTCCAATCAAAATCACTTGGTGGAAATGATAAATCAATTGCTCCACCCCCAACTTTTTTGACTTTTATGGGTGGGAATACTTGTGCCGCAGCGAGTTTTTTTGTGTTCATTTGTTGAAATCCCGTACAATAGACTTTCTTATTGTTTAGAAATCTATTGTGTCAAACATACATCACATCCCGCTTAAACGCTCAAGGTTTTCATACATTCTCGATTATTGAAACAAAATAAATGCTGATACTAGTTCCATATGGCACTATCAGTCGAAATCGAATAAGTCAATTACAATGCAAAATTTTTGAGAAAGGGTGTTGATTTTATATCGTTCCTAATTTTCAAAATACAACCTTTATATGGTTTTTTCAGCAGTTAAAGTGTATGAATCATGATTATTGAAAAATTCAATTATTTTATGTAAGTCCAATGAATGGATTCTTCTCTGATCTCTTTTTTTTGAGAATCGTCTATTACCTGAAAGATAAAGTATGACAACTGATATCGAAGAAATGGTCGAATGTTTCGGTCCGGCAATCGAAGTATTGCTTGAAGAAAGTTCAATACGGCATTTATGGCGTCTTGCATTTCTCGTTAATTTTTTTATCGGCCCACTCTATGCGCAACTTTCGAAACGTTATGATGTCAGCAGGCCAGAAGTCCAAATTCTCTACTGCCTTTCTAGACACAAAGGATTATTGGCGCAGGATATCGCCTTAGTTACAGGTCAACCAAAAAACTCTATTAGTCGTGCAGTGTCACAGCTTGTGGAAAAAAAATACTTAGTTCGAACTCCTCGAAAAAACGACCGGCGGGCAAAATCATTGGAATTGACAGATTCAGGACACAAAATAATTCAAAAAATAATGCCCTGTTTTAGAAGTCGTCAAGACGCGATGCGCAACGCATTAACAATCAACGAACAAAAACATTTCGATACATTACTAAACAAAATTGTCCATGCTATGCCTAATTGGATTGATATTGACCCAACACAACCATTGGATTGATTTTCTAGTAAAAAGGGATTTCGCTATACATTCAACTATTGTACCACTAATGTAATTTCTTAACGTAGTTCGGAACACGAACACATTGTAAGCGAAACACGTTTGAGTTTTCTCTACCAATATGGAGAATTATGTATGTCGATAAACACTTCAAATGGGAGCGGTTCTAGAAGATCCATACGGAGGTTTTTTTCACAGTTTATAAAATTCATTGTTGCAATGGATACAAGAGAGTCTGATTTACATCAGTCCGAAATTCAGTCGCTCAGAAAGCGCGTT
>CAZKHC010000281.1:0-1960 GCA_964552135.1 uncultured Algimonas sp.
ATCATGTTTAATTCTTTCAAGATAGCGATAGGGGTTAAGTTTATTCTGCGGGTAGATGACCTGTTTTCACATAAATCTGGCAACCTTCCTTGGAATAGGGATGATGCTGGGAGAGATGCGGACTCCGCAACCATGTCCCTTTCGGATAATCGCCATGATCATCAGAGAAAGTGCCTTCCAGCACTAGAATCTCTTCACCGCCCCAATGCTTATGGTGATTGAAGACGGTCCCGGGGGCCCAGCGCACCAAGGCACAAGATTCGCCCTCAAAACTGTGTAGGGGCAGGACTGTTAATCCTGGAACCGCCCCAGGTAAAAATTCTGCTATATTTGTATCGATCGAAAATTGCTCTGTATCATTTTCATCAAATTGATGAAGTTTTACAAAAATTATACAGCCATCTTCACTATGGGGCTTATGGGTAGACCCTGTAGGGTTACGCACATAGGTGCCCGCGGGATAATCTCCATATTCGTCAGAAAAGACACCCTCCAAAACAAGGAACTCTTCACCGCCGCTATGTGTATGAGGACTAAAATAGGATTTAGGATCATATTTTACCAATGACGTTGCGCGGGCAACCTCATCACCAATACGGTCGAGTTTACGGCGATACACACCCGCCATAGGTGATGCCTCCCAAGGCATAGCCTCAGTATCAATGACAACGGGTTTTGAGAAATCAGCATTCAGGCGCATATTATAACTCATTTATCTTGAATATGTATTATCTATCTACTACTAGATAGATAATACATATTCTCTAGAACTCAAGCAAAAAATGCTAAAAGTATGCTAAGAACACAGGAAGTTGACACTCACTCTTATGGATAGCGCCACTCAAATTCTCGAAATCGCAGAACGCCGCATGAGGCTAGCAGGCTATAATGCCGTCAGCTATCGGGATATTGCAGCGGAGATGGGCATTAAAAGTGCAAGCCTGCATTACCATTTCCCCAAAAAAGAAAATATGGGCGTAGCATTGGTACAACGTTACTCAGAGGCGTTTCAAAACCGCCTTGCTGAGAGAACCAATCAACAAACAGACGCTAACAAGAAACTGACTGTTTTCGTTGACATTTATAGCCAGGCTTTGAAACAGCAAGGCCTTGTCTGTTTGTGCGCGGTTTTAGGGGCTGAAGCAGCAGGTTTGCCAGACTCGGTCACGAGAGAAGTAAAAGCCTTTTTCGAAACGAATATTGCATGGCTAAGTATGACATATGCGGCCATGCAGGTTAAAAATCCTGAAGACCACGCCAAGACTACGCTTGCTTTACTGGAAGGCGCCATGATCGTGAGCGCTGTCAATAACGATATGAGCGTTTTTGAGGCTGCCGCAAACCTCGTTCTGAGTCAAAATGAATAAAATACCTTACCACGGATGCCAGCTTTGTCCCTTGATCGAAAATTGACGAATATCTTAATCTCGGCGACAAAGGCCTCACGCCAAGAGGCTGTTTTTTAGGCGATTTTAAGCCGCTCGTTCAATTGCCGCTTAGTGCAAAAGCGAGCATTAGAATTCTTGTTAAATGTGCTATGAAATAAGCAATGAAGAACTTGTTTGGAAAAATTAAAAGACGTCGCCCTAAACTTTCAATTGGAATGTGGTTACTATTTAGCTTCGTAATAATTACGTTTGCGGTCTTATGGCTTCTTCGTGGCGTCCTATTTCAGGAACCCATAAGCATTGCAATTTCAACTGCAAGCCTCGAAATTTCTGGCAACGATTGGATTACGGATGGCAGCGGCCATAGATCGATTATCAAAACAAATGCATTTCAAAAGTATTTAAAATACCTCGAAGATGAAGGATGGGAGTATGTCGATCAGATGGGGGCAGGTTATCTTTTCAAAAAGGTAGATGAAAGCGCCATTCTATCATGTCGTCAATACTCCCGACGTTACCGAATTTGTTCAGGGGGGCTGTTAAATAAAACTGACTAATATCCGTTTTTGGGC
>CAZKHC010000282.1:0-1958 GCA_964552135.1 uncultured Algimonas sp.
TCATCAAGAACAAAGTAATGTTCGGAGACTAAAGTGAATAAAAAAATGACACATATATCTGAGCAAGTTCAAATTGAAGCCGCCTCATGGGTTACACAGCTTGATAAGGGTAAGCTTTCTGCGAGCGATCAATTAGCCCTTGCTGAATGGATGGCTCGCAGTCCTCAGCACTCCAAGATTCTTAAACATATGGCAAAGCTTTGGGGAGGCATTGATTTAGCTTTTGATGCAGCGATAAAACCTAATTCGGAAGTTAGCATATGGGCTGTCGTAAAGTCTTGGGTTGTTATCCGTCCTATAAGGTTTGCTTCTACAGCAGTTTTGGCTTCAATGACTATAGCGGCATTATGTTTCCATCTTTTGCCAAATGTTACGACAAATTCGCCTCAGAACTATCAAGTCTTTCAAGTTGCAAAAGGGGATAAGGTTATACAGTCTTTAAGTGATGGAACTAATATTCATCTTAACACTGATACGCTTGTCGAAGTTCAATATTCAAAAACAACACGCACCTTAAGACTACTCAGAGGCGAAGCCTTTTTTGAAGTTGCCAAAGATCCCTCTAGGCCTTTTCATGTCTATGCTGGAGAGGCACGGGTCGCAGCTATTGGAACAGCCTTTTCAGTCAAGCTAGAAGGTGAAAGTATCGATGTAATTGTAAGCGAAGGTAAAATCCGATTTGACCGTGTTGGAAAAACAAGCGGAAAAACCTTAAATCAGGTCGCAAAAACCGTCAAAGCAGATACGCCTGTTTTTATGGAAGCTGGACAATCAATGGAATTTGAAAACCAAATTCAAAAGGTTGCTGAAATAGACCAAGACATACTAAAAAAGAAACTTGCCTGGCAAAGAGGCGAAATAATCTTTTCGGGAGACAATTTGGAAAATGTTGTAGCCGAAATGAATCGGTATAGTTCCAAGACGATTATTATTTCCGATAAAGATTTAAGAAGTCTGCGTGTATCGGGTGTTTTTAAATCAGATGATATTTTCGCCATCCTTGAGGCTCTTGAAGTCACCATGAATATTCAAGTTGATGAGAGTACTGAAAATACGATTTATCTCTCAAGGTGATGTAAAAATGTCACTAGAAATTTATAATTAAAAAAAAATAAAAATGAGTTGGGGGAAAACACTCTATATTCCCACTTAACTTAGTAAGCTATTGGTTTGTACTTGTGTGTACGGATTGGGGTGTTACGGTTATAAAATATAAAAAGATAACGTCGGGATGAAATTGAAACAGCTAAAAATTGCGGCCGCTCTTGTCGTTGCATTCTCTGCGATTTCAAGTTCAGCATCTGCTGGTGAGATTGGAGAGGTATTTGAATTCAATGTACCTTTGCTCACTGTGGACTCTGCTATCAATGCGGTGGCTCAACAAGCAAATACTCCCGCTATCTTTCCTTATGATAAAGTTCGCCATTTAACGGCGAGACCTCTTAAGGGATCTTTTACAATCAATGATGCCCTCATACAAATACTGAAAGGGACAGACCTTAAAGCTTACATTACGGATTCAGGTGTGATCACAGTTTGGTTGCCTGAAACCAATGAGAAAAACGGAGGAGAAACAGAATTAGCCTCCGGTCATAATGTAATCATAACTAAGGACGATCCAATGAAAATTAAGGGGAATAAAAGTTTACTAACCACAGCATCGGCGGCCATTATCGCCGGGACAGCTGTGACGCCATCGCTTGCGCAAGATGCACCTTCTCAAGAATACGATGAAATTATAGTGACGGCTACAAAGCGGGCTCAGAGTATTCAGGATATTCCGATTGCTGTTACAGCAGTCACCCCTAAACAATTGGAACGTCAAGGTATTCTGGATATCAAATCTCTGAGTTCTGTCGTGGGTGGACTGAGCATTCAGTCCTCGCAAACTGAAAGCCAAGGCACGTCTATTCGTATTCGCGGTGTGGGTACGACAGGGAATAATATCGGTGTAGAAA
>CAZKHC010000283.1:0-1956 GCA_964552135.1 uncultured Algimonas sp.
AAAGACAATCCTATCAGATTGACAGCAGAAACTTCGGGGGGAGTGTTTCTAACAGGTCAATCCAACCTGAGACTTGCGGGAGAATATCTTGAAGTCTCAGGTCTTGTTTTCAAAGATGGTTATACGCCTACCAAGGAGGTAATTTCATTTCGCCGTAATTCCGAAGACTTAGCAAATAACTCGCGGGTAACTGAAATTGTCATCGACAACTATAATCAACCAGAACGCTATGAGGTTGATTTTTGGGTGATGATGTACGGCAAGAATAATCGCTTTGATCACAATCATCTTGTCGGGAAACGCAATAAGGGCGTGACCATGGCCGTGCGGATGAACACCGAAGACAGCCAAGAAAATTATCACCGTATCGATCACAATTATTTTGGTCCACGCCAGATTTTAGGCTCCAATGGCGGAGAAACTCTGCGTATCGGGACGAGCCATCATTCACGCAAAAATTCTTATACGACGGTAGAAAATAACTACTTTGACCGGTGCGATGGTGAATTGGAAATTATTTCCAGTAAGTCAGGCCAAAATAAAATTCTCAATAATACATTTTTTGAATCTCGTGGAACACTGACGATGCGCCATGGCAATAACACGCTCGTAGAAGGTAACGTTTTTTTTGGAAATGAGGTAGATCATACTGGCGGCATTCGCGTGATTAATGCGGGGCAAACGGTTCGCAATAATTATATGGAAGGTCTTAAGGGAACTCGTTTTGGAGGTGCACTTGTTGTGATGAACGGCGTGCCGAACGGGCCGATTAATCGCTATGATCCAGTCATTAATGCGCTGATTGAAAATAACAGCCTCATTAACAGTGATAATCTCCAACTCGGCGCAGGCAGTGATGAAGAACGAAGTGGTCCGCCAAGCGATAGTCGTTTTGAAAGCAACTTAATCTTCAATGACGATGGTCGTGATGTTTTCACAGTCTATGACGATATGTCCGGGGTAAATTTTAAAGATAATGTTCTCGGTTCTATGGACCCACCTGATTTTACAGGAGGGTTTACCCGTGAAACTGTGAAGTTAACTCGCGCTAAAAATGGACTTATGTATCCGCAATCCACTGTGGATGAAGGGGCAAGTCGTGACCTCGCGGTGACGACCAAAGATATGACAGGGGTTTCGTGGTATCCCAAAACAGATCCAATCGTTCCGTTCCAGTCGGGCAAAACGATTACGGTGGGCTCGGAAGCGGGAGCATTGTTTTCCGCAGTGCAGTCAGCAGAGGCTGGAGATACGCTGACACTGCCTGCAGGGGATTATGTTGTCGGTAAGTTTTTGAAGGTCGATAAGCCGCTCACAATTAAAGCCGTCGGCGAGGTCAATTTAAGCTTCGAACGCTCTGCGCTTTTTGAAATTCTTGATGGGGGCAGCCTTCAAATAATTGGATTGGATATTTCAGGGAAAGATGCACCCGACTATAAAGGGAATGCGGTTATCCGGACACAGCCTTATGCGATGCTTCAAAATTATCGTCTTGAAGTTATTGATACGAATTTCTCAGACCTCGATGTCAATCAATCATTTAATGTCATCGCAGGTGCCAAGGGAACATTCGCTGATAATATTCTTATAAAAGATACAAATATTGAGACGGTATCAGGCGCGATTTTGAAGCTTGATACGGAGAACGATGACTACGGTATTTATAATGCAGAATACCTAACAATTGAAAATTCGAACTTTAAGGATGTTGAAGGCGCACTCGTTGATTATTATCGCGGCGGCCGTGATGAAAGCACTTTTGGTCCGCATTTTAATATGACGGACTCTAGCCTGATAAATGTGGGTAGTGGACCGCGGAATAAATCCAAGGCTTCTATCCATTTACATGGCGTTCAAGTCACAAATATATCGAAGAATATTTTTGAAAACAGCGCGCCTTTTCTTGTGACCCATACGGTCAGCGAACCGAAAACGAAGATATTTAACAACAAATTT
>CAZKHC010000284.1:0-1948 GCA_964552135.1 uncultured Algimonas sp.
GATTTAGCACGTCAAGATGTACCGGAGGAAGTGGCTGCTGCCTATCACGGCAAACGTCCGCAATATGGTCCAGACTATATCATTCCTGCGCCATTCGACCCGCGCCTGATTTCAGAAATTCCGCCTTATGTCGCGCAAGCTGCGATGGATACAGGTCAGGCCCGTAAGCCGATTGAGGACATGGAGGCTTATAAAAAAGAACTTGCACGCCGCCAAGACCCCACGGCGGCAATTCTTCAAGGGATCACAACATCAGTGCAAGAAAACCCAAAGACGATAGTCTTTGCCGAAGGCGAAGAACCAGCAGTTATTCGCGCTGCGCAAGCGTTTCAGCAGCGGGGCTTGGGTAAGGCTATTCTTATCGGCCGCGAGAAACCGATCTATGATAATATGAAATTATTAGGTGTGGAAAAACCGGAAAGCTTGACGGTTCTAAATGCCCGGCTCTTTGATAGAAATGCCGAGTTTACCGAATATCTCTATAATAAATTGCAACGCAAAGGGTTCTTGCGCCGAGACGCGCAGCGTCTTGTCAATAATGACCGAAATGTATTCTCCACCCTGCTTTTGCAGCATGGCCTTGCGGATGGAATGGTGTCGGGCGTAACGCGATCTTATGATGTGGTTTTGCGTGATGTGCGACTTATCTTGGGTCATCGGTCTGACGAGCGGACGATGGGTGTTTCGGTTGTCGTTAATCGCGGAAAAACACTCTTTATTTCTGACACAAATATCACGGAATTACCAGATGCGACGGATTTGGCGAATATCGCGCAATCAACAGCTAATTTTGCTCGAGAATTTGGTTTTGAGCCGCGTGTAGCCTTCCTGTCATATTCGACTTTTGGTAATCCAGTGGGTGAGCGCATGCAAAAAGTCCGCGATGCCGTTAAAATTTTGGACGAGCGCGATGTGGATTTTGAATATGAAGGCGACATTGCCGCAGATGTGGCACTCGATCCCCTGCATATGCTGACTTATCCGTTCACGCGTCTAACGGACGCCGCCAATGTGCTTATAATGCCAGCCATCCACAGTGCGTCCATTTCGACCAAGCTGCTTGATACGGTTGGCGGCGCAACGGTTCTAGGACCGTTCCTGACGGGATTGGAAAAGCCGGTTCAGATTTGCTCATTGGGCGCCACGGCGTCTGATATTGTTCAAATGGCGACATTGGCTGCCTTCGCGCCTTCGCATAGAGATATGGCGTAATATAGTCACTATAAATGGCGACATCCCCCAAAACCAATGTTCTAGAAGGTTCTGTTACTCGACATATTCTGCGTATGCTGGGGCCGTTTACGCTAGCCGTGCTCGCACTCATTTCGACAGGCATTGTTGATACGATTTACCTTGGGCGCTTAACGGATCCTGCTCGTCCTAATCTAGCAATAATGGCTTTAGCAGCTATTGGGATTGCGTTCCCGATCAACTTTTTTGGCAATAGCGCTAATATTGGATTGGGTGCTGGAGCGATGAGCGCCGTCTCACGCGCATTGGGGCAAGGCGATGAAGGTAAAGCAAAGCGCCATGCTGCCGCCGCAATATTACTTGGCGTCACGGTGATGGTAGGCGTGGTCACAATTCTACTATTTTCCGCTCCATTTTTACTAAATTTTACGGGCGCGAGTGATGAAGTTGTCAGAATGGCATTTGGATATCTTGTCATTGTTATGCCGGGATTGGTGTTTTTGAGCATTGCCTCTATGGGGAATAATGCTTTGCGGGCGCATGGGGAAGCTGCGCTTCCGTCTTCAATTATGATCTTAAGTGCACTCATAAATATGGTGCTTGATCCTTTCTTGATTTTCGGATGGGGGCCATTCCCGCGGCTAGAACTCGAAGGCGCCGCGATTGCCACACTTATAGGAAATGTAATTGCGGCCTGTTATGGATTTTATATTGTCTTCTTTCATAGAAAAATCATCGATTTTTTTGGAATGTCATT